>JBHELA010000336.1:0-7503 GCA_041859005.1 Ignavibacteria bacterium | reverse complement strand
ATGTTGTTTACAAGCCTTATATAGAAAATATCAGATGGTGTTTATCACACCCATTATATCATACCATCCATTTTCTCTTTTATAGGCAGCGGTATCTGAATCTACTTCTACGTAATAAGAATCCCGGTGTTGTTTAAATCTGTCATTTTCAAAATACTCTACCTTTAAGACCTCTAAACCACTTTGCAGAGTCTCATACCGACAGTCTGTATCGCCGACGCAATTATTTGTAAAGGATAAAGCTAAATCTTTATCTTTGTACGGATTCTTTATTATTCTGATTATTCTCATTTTGTTATCTCAATTAGATTTGATGTAATTACTACATTAGATGTGTTTAGTATGAAAACCCTGAATATACCGGTTTCCTGAATTTTCACATCCCGGCTGAAATGAGTGTATCGTTCGTGCCGGTTAACAGCATAGGATAGTTTACTGTAATACTCGAACAGTTTTGTTTTTGAGTTATACTTATCCGTTTGTATATAAACCGAATCAACGCCAAATTCCTGATTAGACCTTAAAATAATCGTGAAGTTGCCTGCGGAAAATTTATCGCTTATTCCGATTTCCTTGCCGGCGTCATATTTCTCGCAGAAATAAATCAGGGGTTCCGATTGTGCGAAAGCATTTGATGTAATTAACAGTGCCGTCAGTATGATATAAATGTATGTTTTGTTCATGATAGTTTTTAAACTTATGTAATTATTTTATTCTTTACAACACCCGTCTATTTCCCACAGGGGGCACGACGGGGGATCCGTTTGAAAGCTCGCAAGACTAATTCCCCCAGTACCGTGCTGCTATTTATATTATACCAGAAATTAAGTAGGATGTCAATTATATGAAAGCAGCTTTTATATCGAGCATCCTTAGCCCGCACCAGACAAGGCTTTCCACGAGGTAAAAATAATATTTGCATTTCTACATTCAAGTGTTACGATATTAGTATAAGATGATAACAAACATCTTTCTTTAGTTACTTTTTAAAAACAGAGCGATTGCATATACATAAAAAAGCCATCTACTGGCTTACGGTCAAATGTCGAGTTTATTCGACTTTTAACAATGCAATGCGCCATAAAAGGTTTACATAAGTAAACCACAGGAGAAACATAAAATGCAAAAATTAAGAAAAGACAATTATTTTGTAAGAGTTAGCCCGGATATACTTATTCCCGGAGGTAGTTATAAATGGAAGTCAAAATTCACCAGATGGTTGTATGTGTGCCTTTTACTTGACTACAACATCAACATACAAAATGATTGGGACAGAGAAATTAAAGTAAATTATACGAGATTTATGAAATTATTTCGAACAAGCAAAAAGACTCTTCATGCAGCTGTAAATGATCTCATTGCTAACGGGTTATTGAAAAAAACAAGTAAGCAAAACCGGTTTAAGCTAATTGCAGATAAAGATATAATATGTAGTGAAAAAAGTAAAAAGGCATTTGTTCCAATTTATAATAACTTCTTTGTCAACCTGCTCAATGCAAAACCAACCCCGAGGCAATTGCTCGTTTATTATTACCTGATATATAACAATCGCTATTTTAAACCTAAAAGTGATTTTATAAGAACAAAGGATACCCAAAGCTCCATTGTTATTGGGATACATTCCCGAAGCGAAGAAGTTAAAGTCGCTATCGAAGGTTTAATCACCTTAGGGCTACTATCCAGAGATGAAGATGCGATTATATATGTGAGTGGACAAAAAGTAGATTATGATAATGAGGCTATGACAAACGATAACTGTGATAAATTCGAAAACGACAAAGAGATACTATCAAAAGAAGAGGATACAGAATCGCAGGTGATAACGACTAATGAATCTATAGCGATTAGTAAAGAGGATGTGCATTTTGATGATATGGAAGAATGTCGCCGGGAAATGAGAAAATGCGAGAGAGATTTGAATTTTAATTATTCTAATTTTAATGAAGAGGAGATTCGGGAAAAGAAAGAATACCTCAGTAAATTGAGTGATGAGTTATATAGACTTTGGCAAGACAACTAATCAGCCGAATATGAAGAGTGCATAAAGTAATACAAATACCACTGCATAACGTAACACCAAAATGAAAGAAGTAATAGTCTTTGGGGGATAAGTGATAATTCCAGTGAGAAGAGTATCAATTAGAGTGTGTATAGTAATAGTTTTAGTGAGTATTGTAATACTTAACAAACGTAAAAATGCTGTTAACACTTATAAACAGGGCAGTTACAAGAATTGATGAGTAGTTGTATAGATCTTAATAGATATAATAGAATACATACATATATAGAGTATCTGAATAGAGTTTCTTGTCTTTTTTCTTTCTTAGAGCATTAGAGCAACAGAGCATTTCTTGTTAATGCCGGCTTCTTAGCTAACTGCAAGAGTGCTCTTGTTTTAAGAACTTAAACTAAGCCCTGATTCTATAGATAATATGCTTAACGGCCCCATTTTCATACACAGATATAATCGCATAAGTTTTTAATCCTTAAAATCCCATACCGGCGAAGTGTAACGTATTGTCAAGAATCTGTTGAGTGTTATCATAAATGTGGATTTTATAAAATCTTCTCTCGGTTTTGTATACTTAAATTCCCATACCGGCGCTTTCTTGTTACAGGTTTTTATTCTGTGCATTTTAAAAGCACAAAATAAGAATTCCGGGTTAATCATCAAAATAAGCACATCCAACCATACCTGTGCCGGCATTTATCAGTTCACCTTTAATTTTACTGGAGGCCATACTGCTAAGATCATCACACTCCTTATTCACTACGATATCTTTCAGGTGCTTTTGAATATTCTGAAAGGACAGCTTTTTCAGCGCACCATTTTTAACATCTGATATATTTGTTATTCCTTTGTAATTGTAATAAGACCTTGATTCTTTACGAATAACAAATAACTCTTCTTCGATTTTGATTTTCTTATTTCTTTTTTCATATTTTTTATATTCCTTTTTTGTTAATGAAGAAGCAAAACCTTTATTTATGTCAATTAAGTAAAAATCCTTTACCCTTTTGAGTTTACCAAGAATTACAAGCTTTTTTACAATTAGTTCGATGTGCTTTTTGTTAATTGAAGCCCCGCAAGATTTAAATGTTTTGTAGATTATTTCTGTCATAACTTCTCTCTGATAGTTTATAGCATCATTCTTTGTTTGAAAATTAGAGAAGTCTATTGTTAAGCCAATACCATCTTGTGAACCATGTAATAGTCCTGAAATAATTTTAAAAGAGTCTTCTATGCTGCCCCCTTGGGATACACCTCCTGTATGAAAATTCTTCAATTGAAGTTGTGTTAAAGGTTCACTCAGCGATTGGGCTGCTATTACGCCAATGGGGGTACCCTTTTTTACCGGTTTTGCTCTTGCTAAATCCATACCGTAACAAATTGGGCAACATCCATCTTCCTTCTTGCACTTTAAAGGAGTTCTTACGTTAATTTTATGAACCTTACTGCCTGAAATATGCTTTAAGGTTTTGTTATCAATTATATCACCTTTTTTCAATTCCAACTTTACAGATATGTTATCACTTTCCTGATATTTAATCGAAATGTCCTCGTTTATTACCCGGCCGTATAATCTATCGGTTAATTCTGAATCAGATATCTTCTTGCTGTTAATAAAAATATATACATCAATGCCTTCGTTTGTTCCGCAATCATTTGAATCGTTTACAACAATATCGTCGGCAAAATAAACCAACTTTCTTGCAAGATATCCTGTCATCGGAACATTAATGCTCTCGCTGTATTGTAACTTTCTTGACATCTTTGCAGAGACTATATAGTCAAATATTTGTTTATATCCCTTATTTAATCTTGAGGTGATAAAATAATGTGGAATGAAATCCCGTTTATCAAATTTATCTTTTGAGACATTAAGATATCCTTTAATTCCCAGGATTTGTATTAACTGTGCTTTAGTTCCTCTTGCCCCTGAATCAAGCATAATCTGAAGAGGATGTAATCCATCATTCAAAGTTTCCAGCTTTTTGAATACTTCGTTATTTGCTTTGTCTGTAATATCTTTGAAGTACTTCACATAGAGATTTAATAAAATGTTAATCTCATCAAGATCTTTGTCACTATTAAAACAATCATCTTTCTGTTTCTCAATTTTCTCAATTGTTGTTGTATCGATGAAATCATCTTTTATAGTATCTAACCCAATCGACAGTCCGGATGAAGTGGCATATCTCAGTCCAAGGTCTTTTAAATCTTCAAGAAACTTATTTGTCAGTTTTACGTCTTTTGTACCTTCATAAATCTCTTTTATGAGTTCGTTGATGCTTTTTTTCCTCAATTGATAGTTAATGTATTTGTATCCGTCTGGGAGGATGCTGTTAAAAATCGCTCTACCCATAGTAGTTTCTATTATATTACCCTGGTGCCTTAATTTAATGTTCTTGTGAAGACTGTTAGAATCGCTTACACCTTTTTTACTGCTGGTTCGTATTTGATTTATATCATTAGCTATAACTGCCTCGTTAATGTTTGAAAATACGGGACTATTATCGTAATCTTCGTTAATTTGTTTTGTGAGGTAATATAAACCAAGAAGCATATCCTGAGAAGGGGCGTTCACCGGCTCTCCGTTAGCGGGTGAGAAAACATAATTCCCTGATAACATTAGTGTCTTTGCTTCTCCCTGTGCTTTCTTTGATAAAGGCAGGAAAATAGCCATTGTATCACCATCTATATCAGCACCGAATTGTTTTAGTACTAATGAATGAAATTTAATTGCCTTTTTAGAGGTAAGTCTTGGTTTGAAAGCCTGTACATTCATTCTATGGAGAGAAGGATTGCGAACCAACAATATGACCCGATCTCTAATTATCTTTTCCAACAAAACCCATACTATCTCAAAAAGGTATGTTTTGAGCATTTCTTTCAATGTAATGTGTTCGCGTACAAACAATAATGATTGGCATATACTTTTCTGATATTTTGTTGTTTCCAAATGTTGATTTATTACTTTAATAACCTTGTGATAATCACCAGTAGCTTCAAACAAAGCATTCAATTTGTTGTAATATTCCCAAAATTTAATAAAGAATGTTGTAAGTATAAAATCACTAAAACGTTCAAAACAATCATTAGAATTCTCAATCTGTATATTAAAGTTTTTTAACGTTTCTACTAATTTTTTGTGAAATCTATTCTTTATAGCTTGTCTACTGGTTATTCCGTAATATTGATTGTAGTACCTTAATAAACCTTTAACATTTACTTGCTGAAGTTTTTTTAGCTCTTGAATAAGATAGGGCTCAAATAATATCATAGCCATTTCAAAAGGTAAACCAACTTCATCAATCTTCATATTTGGTTCAACTACAATTACGCTTCTTCCTGAGTAATCAACTCTTTTCCCTAAAGCTGCATCTCTAAAATGTCCACCTTTTCCTGTGAGTTTTGATACCAGAGATTTAACATTGATGCGAAAGTTCATATCATATACAATGTCTATATTACCTGAATACTCTTTTTGAGGTGTGTAATCATCTTCTGAATCACCGTCGATGTTATTTTTAATAATATTATGCTCATTCACAATGTTGTCTTCTGTCTCGTCTTGAGCCGCCTCGCTGCTATTTTGTTCACTTTCATCAGTAAAAGTTGATGGTTCATCATCATAAGTCATTCTATCTTCTTCCTCAAATAATAAATCTTCTTCGGTCAATATTTCGTTTTCTACAAATGGGTCTTCTTGAGTTTCTCCATCTGAAATACTTACAGACTTTGGCTTCTTCTTTGTATTGTCCGTAGTTTCCTCTTTCTTTGCCCCCTTTTTGATCAAAACATTGAAATCTTTCTGCATCCACATTCTTTGATTATTAATTTGTTTATCAAATAAGTTTGTGAATACTTCTTCCGATACTATCTCATCCAGTTTGATATAATCTTTAAATGCATATCTATAAACAGAACGGAATTTATCGTATTGTTTCCCGGTAAACCTACCGTTTTCTTCAAAACAATTAAAAATTGGTCTAAAATTATTTTTGATTATTTCACATTTCAAATCTCGACTCATTCTCTTAAAGCTAAGTAATGTTTCAATGTCTTTTTCAGCAAAATTCTTTAATTTAGTACTATCGGTACTCTGCTCATCATTGCTGGCCTCACTTGTTTCTGTTATTTTAGACCTACTTTTAGCATTATTATGATAATTTGTATAACAATATTCAAACAATTTATAAATGCGGCTATTCGACTTGTATGCGATAAAAGTCTTAATAGTATTATTGTACTCGATAAGTTTTGAATATAAATAATTAATATCTGTCTTATTGAACTTTATTACATATTTCTTCTCAGATTTCTTCTTTTTGCTTTTATTTGCTTCGTTAGGATCTTCCGGTATTATAATATTCAGTTCAGAATAAACAGGGTTGTTGGAGTTTGGGTCTCCTAACACAATTTTTCTGTAACCCAATACTCTTTTCTCAAATTTCTTGTATTCATCGTCTGATATTTCATATTCGGATTCATTATTGAGGTTGTATTCATTGGGATTTATTTCTTCAGGATAAAATACATTCTGTATATCTTTTGCGATCTTAAATTTGGGGAGTTTTTTAACAGGAGGTTCGTTTTTTATTACCTTATAAGCTTGTTCATTCCACTTTTTTAATATGAAAGGTATTATAAAACCACCAGGCTTAGTCCTTTCCTTGATGTCGTATTCTTTTAGATTTGAAATGTGTTCGGGGATGATATAATTATTTGTTACATCTAAATCTGCAGGTCTGTATGCGGGCGGGATAATGAGCAAAGATTCTACATCTGTGCCCCAAATAGGATGCAGGAGAGGGAAAACAAAGTCGATGTGTCCAAATTTATTATTCCTTCTTTTTGCTTCATCGTATACTGTTCCGCACTGGCTGCATTTCTGACCAGCTTTATTAGGTTTGGAATTATCACTACAAACACAGGTAAAATCTTTTACTGTACCAAAAATCTTTTTACTGAACAAACCATTATCATCATATCCCTCGGTCATTTCATCGAATATGTGCGGCGAAGTTACTTCTCCGCTTGATAACTCTCTGACCCTATCGCGGGTTAAAACTGAAATCTTATTTGGGTTAATATTCATCTTTTTATTATTGAGCCATTTTTTTATTTTACTGCAATATGAATCAAATTAAAACAACATGCCAAGAAAAAAAAAGCAGACTCATCAAAAAAGGCTTTTAGATTCAACTAAAGAAATACAAGAGTCTACAGAAAATTTACAAAAGAACACTCTGAAAAGCGATGATTATAGGAAATTAAAAAAAGCATTCAGTAATTTCAAATTAGAAAGTGTATGTAAAGAAAGAACGATAAATGGTGAAAAGACAAAAGGTGTTATTCATTTTGATGAAAATCCAATATTTGAGAAAATCATTCGTTTGTATGATGAGAATCAAGTCTTCGCAAAACAAATCATGGATGTGGTTAATGCGCCCTATAAGAGCTCATATTATCTGACAGAGTTTCTAATCGATTTTATT
>JBHELA010000290.1:0-14683 GCA_041859005.1 Ignavibacteria bacterium | reverse complement strand
TTTTTTCACTTGAAAGTATGGAATAATTCTAATAGATTATTGCGAATCTGGGTTATGTCTTAATCACACTCCAGTATTGAAACTTCAAGAAATAAATATTAATTTTTCATAAAATTATCCAAACATTTATCGGTTTGATAGTTTGTCAAATAATTATTAATCCCTTTTACTAAAATTGAAAGAAAGGTTATGATCTAATGGGGACGAATTCAAAAGATGATTTAATTGCTCAAAATTTTGAGAATTTAAAGACAAAGAAAGTAGCTGAGCTTGTTCAAATCGCTAAAGAACTGAAATTGACAGGCTATAGTGATCTGAAAAAGCAGGAACTTATTTTTAAAATAATTGAGGCTCAAACCCAAAAAGACGGATTTGCCTTCTCATCAGGAGTTTTAGAAGTCTTACCTGACGGGTACGGTTTTTTAAGATCGGTTGATTATAATTATCTTCCTTCACCGGATGATATATATGTCTCTCCTTCACAGATAAAGAAATTTTCACTGAAAACCGGTGATACGGTAAAAGGACAAGTTAGACCTCCGAAAGAGGGAGAAAGATTTTTTGCTCTTCTTAAGGTAGAAGAAGTGAACTTTGGTGACCCGGAAAAGATAAGAGACAGGATTCTGTTTGATAACCTTACACCCACTTATCCGGTCAGAAAGTTTAACATTGAAACAACTCCCGGTGAGTATTCGATGAGAGTTATGGATATGTTCATGCCTATTGGTTTTGGACAAAGAGGGTTGCTTGTTTCACCTCCCAAAAGCGGTAAAACAATTCTGCTGCAGACTATTGCAAACAGTCTTGCAAGAAATCATCCCGAAGTTACTTTAATTGTTCTTCTGATTGACGAAAGACCTGAAGAAGTTACAGACATGCAGAGAAACGTCAAAGCTGAAGTCGTGAGTTCTACATTCGATGAACCGCCTGAAAGGCACGTTCAGGTTTCTGAAATAGTAATTCAGAAAGCAAGACGACTTGTAGAAGCAGGAAAAGATGTCGTTATACTTCTTGACAGTATTACCCGTCTTGCAAGAGCACACAACACAGTAATACCTCACAGTGGAAAGATTCTTTCAGGTGGAGTTGATGCTAATGCACTTCATAAACCCAAAAGATTCTTCGGAGCAGCAAGAAATATCGATGAAGGCGGAAGTCTTACTATTATCGCAACAGCACTCGTTGAAACCGGCAGCAGGATGGATGAAGTAATTTTTGAAGAGTTCAAGGGTACGGGTAACATGGAAGGCGTTCTTGATAGAAAACTTTCTGACCGCAGAGTATTCCCTGCACTCGACCTGAACCGTTCGGGTACAAGAAAAGAAGAGCTTTTATTAACCCCCGACGTTCTTAACAGAGTATATCTCCTCAGGAAAATCACTTCGGACCTGAATCCGGTCGAAGCAATGGAGTTTATGCTTGATAAGATGCGCGGTACAAAGTCCAATAAAGAGTTCCTGTCTTCTATGAATTCATAATTTGTTTTGAATGAATATATAAGTTCTTAATGAAAAAAGAAATTTTAATAAATTCTACTTCGTATGAAGTTAGAATTGCGATAATTGAAGAAGGAAAGCTTGTAGAATTGTTTTATGAAAGTCCGGATTTAACACGCAATGTCGGTGACCTTTACTGGGGCAAGGTTGCGAAAGTTATGCCCGGAATAAGAGCTGCATTTATTAACCTCGGATTCCAACAGGATGCATTCCTTCATTTTTCAGATATTGATACTTCAATTGATGATTATTCATCTATACTCGGCGATGACAGCGATGTTGACGAGGATGAGGACGAAGAAGAGACAATAATTGCACCCGTAAAGTCTGCGTATAACAGGTCGAGGGCACCGGTAAACATAGAACGCGGTCAGGATATAATTGTCCAGATAATAAAAGAACCCGTTGGCAATAAAGGCGTTAGAGTAACCTCTAAGGTTTCTTTACCGGGCAGATACCTTGTACTGCTTCCTTTCAACAGAAGAATAGGCATTTCCAAGAAGATTTATAATTACAAAGAAAGAAGACGGCTTAAACAGATAGTCCGTCCTCTTCTTCCCGAAGGTTTTGGTTTGATTATCAGGACCGTTGCTGCATCACAGGATGAGAATCTTATTAAAGATGACCTGAAGAAGCTGGTCGCCACCTGGAATGAAATGCAAACCAAAGCAAAAACTTTGAAACCCCCTTCAATTCTGTACAAAGATGTTTCAACCACAAACTCCGTTGTTCGAGACCTTTTCAGGGATGATGTTACAAAGGTTTTAATTGATTCAAAGAAATTATACAAAGAAATAAAAGGGAATCTTGATATTAGTTCTCCCGAATTTTCTGAAAAGCTGGAGTTGTACTCAAACTCCGCACCTTTGTTTGATGTTTACAATGTTGAAAAGCAGATTGAAGAATCTTTAAACAAGAAAGTTTGGCTTAAGAATTCCGGTTACATTGTCATTGAAACAACGGAAGCTATGACTGTTGTGGATGTAAACAGCGGAAAGTATGCAAAATCAAGAGATCAGGAACAGAATTCGTTAAGAATAAATTTCGAAGCTGCCAAAGAAATTGCAAGGCAGCTAAGGTTAAGAGATATAGGCGGAATAATAGTTGTTGACTTTATTGATTTATATGAGGATTCCAATAAAAGGAAGCTGCATGAAGAAATTAAAAGAGAGTTCAGAAAAGACCGGGCAAAAATTACCGTTCTTTCTATGACTGATTTTGGACTGGTTCAGATAACAAGGCAAAGAATAAGGCAAAATATTCTGAACCGGATGTCAGACAGCTGTCCTATGTGCATCGGTACCGGAAGGGTGCAGTCTAAGATGGCATTTGTTACCGAGATTGAAACATGGCTTCAAAGATTCAGGGGCGGCGGAGGCGATATGTTCCTGAGAATGCGTGTAAATCCTTTAATAAAGCATTATTTAACGAGTGGATTGATAAATAAAATTCTTCGGTTATGTATAAAATACAGAACGATTATTAAACTTGAGGTAGATGAAAAACTTCCTTTGTCAGATTTTCGTTTTCTTACAGTAAAGAGTAAGACTGATATTACTGAAGAATACAGTATTTAGTTTAAACTTTATTTAATTAATATAAATATTTTCAGATTTGCCGAAATTAATTATAGATAACAATGAGGTTGAGTATAATGCCGGGCAGACCGTAATAGAAGCCGCAAAGACTGCCGGAATCGAAATTCCGCATTTTTGTTGGCATCCGGGCTTGAGTGTATCAGGTAACTGCAGAATCTGTCTTGTTGAAATAGAAAAGCTGCCTAAGCTTGCTATTGCTTGTTCTACGGCTGCTACCGAAGGAATGGTTGTTCATACTAAATCCCCCAAAGTAATCGACGCACAGAACGCTGTTATGGAGTTCCTTCTAATTAATCATCCTCTCGACTGCCCTATATGCGATGAGGCAGGAGAATGCAAACTGCAGGATTATGCTTTCAAATACAGCAAAGGGCTCTCACGTTTTGATGAAGAGAAAAACCATAAAGATAAGAGAGTATCACTCGGACCTAATGTTATGTTTGACCAGGAACGCTGTATCAGCTGTTCACGTTGCATAAGGTTTTGCGACGAAATTGCCAAAGAACCTCAGCTTACATTTGTACAGAGAGGTGAAAAAGTAACTATAAAAACTTTCCCGGGAAAGGAACTTGATAATCCTTATTCAATGAACGTGATTGAAATTTGTCCGGTCGGGGCTTTAACTTCTAAACACTTCAGGTTCCGTTCAAGAGTATGGGATATGTCATTCACGGATTCGGTATGTCCCGGTTGTTCGAGAGGATGTAACAGTATAATAGGTGTAAGACAGAATGAAATACTCCGCATAGAACCAAGGGAAAATCCTGAAGTGAACAACTGGTGGCTTTGCGACTGGGGGCGTTTAAATACAATTAAAGATTTAAGTAATCCTGACATAAGATATAATCTTCCTTTGATAAAACCCGAAGAGGATGAATCCAACACTAATAAAACAATTGAAGTTGCATGGGAAGAAGCAGTCTCAAAAGCTGTATCAGTTTTGAATGGAAAGAAAGGGCATATACTCTTTATTGCTTCCCCCTTTTCAACGCTTGAAGACAATTATACATTAAAGAAGTTTGCAAAGACTGTATTCAACTGTAACGACGTTGTCTATATACCACAAATTGACAATAATTTTGGCGACGATAAACTTAGGAAATCAGATAAGACTCCCAATTCAAAAGGTCTTGATGCACTCGGTATAAATTCTATTTCGGATGAAATACTTAAAACCATAAATTCCGGAAAATACAAAGCTATATACATTATCAATGATGACATACAAAGAATACCAGAGCTTTCAAAAATATTTTCCAAATTCGAAAATTCTGTATTCCATTTAAGCTTTAAAAATGAATTTGCTTACTCTAACGCTGATGTCATTTTTTCAGAATCTACATATGCTGAAATAAACGGCACTTTTATGAACTTTCAGGGACGAATACAAAGAATAAGACCTGCTTTAGCATCGCTTGAACAGGAAAGACTTTTAGGGGAGTATTCGCTTTCGAGACTTGATAAATTCGGGGCTCCTAATGACAGATGGACAAAAGACAATAGATTCAACTCAAGACCAACCTGGAAAGTACTTACTCAGATCGCAAAAGCATTTGGAGTCAATTTTAACTTTGATAACTCTGAAGAAGTATTTGCGGAACTGTGCAAAGAAATATTTGGAATTAATGATATGGATTACGATAAAGTTGGTGATAAAGGCTATCTTTTAAAAACGGAGAAAGTATAAATGCAAAAGGCGCACTTTGTAAAGAAGTGCACCTTTTATGGCTAATCGAGTTCTGCTTCCCTTTCTTTCTTCCTTTTCAAAAAATCAGTAATGTAGAATATAAGTGAGACTAAAGAAACTGCTGCCATTATAATTATTATTGTGTTTCCCCTTATACCTCCTACAATGAAAAACATTATTGTCGAAAGTCCCGTAAGTCCAACACCAATATGTGCAGCAACTGAGCTTTCTTTTTTTACCGGTATGACAAGTCCGAGTAGTATAGCACCTATTGCTGGAGCTATCAAAGCTGTTGGGCTGCCTGACGTTATATAACCAAATATTCCGAGTGCTATTAATACTATAGCGTTAAACGCCATAACCTGAAAATTTTTCATATTCTTTCATTTGTAATTAATTTATAATTATAAATTCAAACATACATAGTATTGTTTTCGTTCATTGGGAACATACTTTTCGAAACAATAGTATTAAAAACAAAAACAATTATATGGGAAGAATAAGTTTTTATCTTGTGATGCCTGTTTTATTCGTTTTTATTCTGTTTGGATGTGAAAACGAATCAGATAAGCAGCCCCTCAATGTTGAGAAGTCAACTGAATTAATACAGGAGTCGGGTGAAAGGAATAATGAACCCCAAAATCGTAGGTCTGGTAATTTATCTGACAATAAATCTATAATAGATGATAAACTGCCTGAGATAAAAGACCAGAGGATGATAATAAAAACAGGTTCATTAAGTCTGGATATAGAAAAGTATGATGATACGGAAGCAAAGATTCTTGAAATTGTCAAAGCGCAAGGCGGATTCGTATCAAAAAGCAATAACACAGTAAACGCAAGCGGAAGCAAATCGGGCACAATTACCGTTAAAGTACCCGCGGACAAATTTGATTTGCTTGTCGCAGAAATCAGCAAAATCGGTAAAGTGGTAAACCAGAACATTCAGGCAAGCGATGTGACGGAAGAATATGTTGACCTTGAGTCGAGGCTGAAGACACAGAAGGAACTTGAGCAAAGACTTATAAAACTTCTGGATGAAAAAGCAATTAAATTATCAGATATAATAGAGGTAGAAGAAAAACTTGCATCTGTCAGGCAGAAGATTGAAGCTATAGAAGGCAAGATGAAACTTCTCAGGTCGCAGTCGGATTTATCTACACTTACTATAAACGTTTATGAACCTTCAATGTTAAGCACTTCATCGGGTGGAGGTTTCTTCTATGAACTTAAACAGGCAATAAAAAAGGGTTTATCAGGTTTCACAAAAGTTCTGACAGTGTTAATAGTATTTGTAGTTTCGATTATACCTGTACTTCTATTGGCATACGTTGTTTACCATATCATTAAATCAATTCTAAAAAGAAGAAAAAAGAATAAATCCGAAAAGCAATAAAATCGTAAATCCTTCCTTTTACTTAATATAAAGGGAAGGATTTTATTCTTTTTCCATTACAACTGCCGTACCGTAAGCCAGGACTTCGGTCACTCCCGACATTACGTCATTCGCATCGTAACGCATTCCGATTATGGCATTTGCTCCTATTTCTTCAGCATGTTTAACCATTATCTCGAATGCCTCAATTCTTGTTTTTTCACATAGTTCTGTGAAAAGAGTAATATTGCCGCCAACGATTGTTTGCAATGATGCTCCAATTGTAGCAAACATGTTCCTTGAACGTACTGTTATTCCCCTAACAACTCCAAGGTTTTTTGCTATTTTGTAACCATCAATCGTAAAAGCTGTGGTAATTAATGACTGTTCCATTTTCGTATAAATTTAAGATGATATTGATTATCTTTATTTCCCTTTAAGTATAGGGCCCTTATAATAATTTAACGAAAAATATTGCTAAAAGTTAGAGTATTTTCATTCAGTTACCTTCACGGCGGAATCCCTGTTGATGATTCTGGGAATGGCGGCGGTTTTGTTTTCGACTGCAGATTTATTGAAAATCCCGGAAAGTTCGATGCTTATAAGCTTAAAACAGGTAAAGATTTTGAAGTTAAATTTTTTCTTGAAACACAGTCAACGATGCCGGGTTTTTTAAAAAACGTTTTCTCAATTGTCGATGAATCAATTGAAAAATATTCTCAAAGGGGTTTTACAAATTTAATGGTATCATTCGGATGTACTGGCGGACAGCATCGGTCTGTTTATGCGGCTGAGGCAATGGCTAAACGTATTGCTGAAAAATTTCCGAATGTTCTTTATGAAATAAATAACAACAATTTATAAAACATATGTATAAAAAATTATTAGTTCTACTTCTCTTGTTTTGTATAAAATCAACTTATGCACAGTTTGTTCCTTCGCTTGTAACTGTCGATACAACAATTACAAAGAATATTAAATCGAAATCATTCTACATTAAGAATCCCGTAAACAGAGTTATTCAGATAACGAACATTCGGACTTTGACCCAGCAGTTTACCTTTAATTCTGCACCTTTTAATGTAAATCCTTTCGATAGTGCGCTGGTAACAATAAATTTTTATACGAATCAGAATATTACGTACAGGGATTTTTTCATATTTGAAAATATTGGACTGAATTCTCCAATCGTTTACTATCTCGTTGCAACGGCAAAGTACCCTGATGCACTTTATTCTTTTACCCAGGGTCTTACAGATGAACCTTTGAAAACTGCTCTTCGAACTTTTACAACCACGGGATATATTACGCTTGGTTACAACACTGCCCGTGACCATATGTACGGGACGATAGACCACTATGAATCACCCGATACTCTTGAGTGTGTTTATACAGGAAGAAGAGCTTATGTTAAGACAAGAGCACAGGCTACCAATCAGGGTTTCAACTGCGAACATACTTATCCTCAGGGATTTTTCAACTCAGCCGACCCGATGGTCAGTGATATATTCCATTTATATCCCACGGATGATGCTGCAAACAGTGCAAGGGGAAATTATCCTTTTGGTCTGCCGGTAACTGATATAACATTTAACGTGGGCGGCTCAAAACTTGGAAAAGATTCTCAGAACGAAACTGTTTTTGAACCAAGAAATGTACATAAGGGTAATGTTGCCAGAAGTCTTTTCTATTTCAGCGTAAAATATTCAGGTAATTACGGAGGATTTATGACAGCCAAGCAGGAAGGAATTATGCGTCAGTGGAATACGTCGGATACGGTTGACTCAAAAGAGCGCTTACGTAATACAAGAATAAAAAGTTTTCAGAATGTTTATAATCCGTTTATTGATCATCCGGAACTTGTTGAACGTATTAAAAGTACATATTCCGTAATACCTGCAATAAATAAATCAGAAATCTCGGCTTCTCCTTTCAATGTTGTTTTTGATACACTGGCGGTAAATGATACTTCAAGCTATTATGTAGCAGTGATGAATTACGGTACCGGTAATCTTTCAATTAATTCGGTTACATCAAGTATTCCGCAATTTATCGTTGAAAGTAATCCTGCAAGCGTACCGCAGAATGAACTGAGATACATAAAAGTAAAGTTTAAGCCTACGGAAACAAACCAGACGTATAACGGTGTCTTAACGATACAGAATCCCGACAGTAATATTACTGTTAACCTTCGTGGATTCAGTAATATGCAAACGGGTATTTTAACGATTTCAACTCAAATACCTCAAGAACTTACTTTGATGCAGAATTTTCCGAACCCTTTTAATCCTGTTACAAGAATCAGGTTTGCTGTTCCGGTTAAATTGTCAGGTGTAAATGTTTCGCTTAGTGTATATGACCTTACCGGAAAGAAAATAGCAAATCTGATTAATACAAATATGAATGCGGGTTATTATGAAACTGAATTCAACGGTTCTAACCTTGCGAGCGGAGTTTACATTTACAGGATTCAGGCGGGTACATTTACTGAGCAGAAAAAGTTTACGCTTATTAAGTAGTATAATAAATTGCTTTCAATATAAATTTTATAAGTATAATAGCCATGAAAACATTATCAAGTATTTTGTTAATATTTATTATTTTTGTCATGAATGTATTTGCGGATGATAATCCGTTCTTGAAACCTTACGACACACCTTACAATGTACCTCCTTTTGACAAGATTAAAGTAGAGCATTATCTCCCTGCTTTTAAAGAGGGCATAAAGCAGCAGGAAGAAATCATTGAGAGTATCGTAAACATAAAGTCAATTCCCGATTTTTCAAACACCATTGAAGCGCTTGAAAACAGCGATATACTCCTTTCCGAAGTTGGAGGTGTTTTCTTTAATATGCGTTCTGCAAATACCAGCGAAGAGTTACAGGCAGTCGCAAAAGAAATCGCCCCTCTGCTTTCACGTCACAATGATAATATTCTTTTAAATAAAAGACTTTTTGAAAAAGTAAAGTATGTTTACGAAAATAAAGAGCCGCTAAACACAGAGCAGGCGAAACTGCTTAAGGATACGTATGACAAGTTTGTAAAAGGAGGAGCAGGGCTTGACGATACAAAGCAGGCAAGATTAAGAGAAATTAACGAAAAACTTTCATTGCTCGGGCTTAAGTTTGGCGATAATCTTCTTGCCGAAACTAACGGGTATAAACTTGTACTCGAAAGCAAAGATGAGCTTGCGGGACTTCCGGAATCATTAATCGATGCCGGAGCTGAAACAGCAAAGAAATCGGGAATGGAAGGAAAGTGGGTTTATACATTACAAAACCCGAGTGTAATGCCGTTTCTTCAGTATTCAGCAAACAGGGAGTTGAGAGAAAAAATATGGCGTGCCTATATGAGCAGAGGCAATAACGGTAATGCTTACGACAATAATGAGATAATAAAAGAGATAGTAAACCTGAGAATGGAACGTGCAAACCTGCTTGGATACAAGACTCACGCAGATTTTGTGCTTGAAGATAATATGGCAAAGAATCCTGCAGGTGTTTATGGTCTAATAGATAAACTCTGGAAACCTTCGATAGAAACCGCAAAGAAAGAAGCATCTGATATACAAGCAATCATCGATAAAAGCGGAGGTACGTTTAAATTACAGCCATGGGACTGGAGATATTACACTGAATTAATACGTAAAGAGAAATACGACCTTGACGAAGAAATGCTAAAGCCCTATTTCGAACTTAATAATGTTCGTAATGGAATATTTACTCTCGCAAATAAACTGTTCGGTATTACATTTACCGAAAAGACTGATGTACCGAAGTATCACGAAGAAGTAACAACTTATGAGGTTAAGGATGAAGATGGTTCTTACATCGGTATTTTCTATATTGATATGCATCCACGTTCAACCAAAAGGGGAGGTGCATGGATGAATAATTACCGTGACCAGTATATTATTAACGGTAAGAATGTAAATCCGATTATCGGTGTTGTATGCAATTTCACCCGCCCTACAGGCGATATGCCGGCATTACTAACCTATGACGAGGTTGAGACTTTTTTCCATGAGTTTGGACATGCATTGCAGGGATTTCTTTCAAAGTGTACTTACAAGAGCATATCAGGTACGAATGTCTCAAGAGACTATGTAGAACTGCCTTCTCAGATAATGGAAAACTGGGCAGGCGAACCTACCGTAATGGAATTCTATGCAAAACATTATAAAACCGGTGAAGTTATTCCCAAAGAACTTCTTGATAAGATGGATAAGAGTTCGAAGTTCAACCAGGGATTTTCTACAACCGAGTATCTTGCGGCATGCTATCTTGACATGGCTTTCTACACACGCACTGAACCACTTACACAAACTCCTATAATTTTTGAAGAAAAGGTATTTACGGATTTAGGTCTGATTCCTGAGATAATATCGAGATACAAAAGCACATACTTCAATCATATTTTCAACTCCGGATATTCAGCAGGATATTACAGCTACATATGGGCACAGGTCCTTGACGCTGATGCATTTCAGGCATTCGTTGAGAATGGAATATTCGATAAGAAGACCGCTAAATTATTCAGAGATAACGTACTCTCTAAAGGAGCAAGCGGTGACCCTATGGAAAATTATGTAGCTTTCAGGGGGAAGCAGCCGTCAATTGATGCTTTGCTGAAAAGAAAAGGGATGCAGTAGTTTCTAAATTTGTTTTTCATCCCCGTTAAAGCGGGGATGAAAATATTAATATCATTTACTTGTTAATCAGCAGATTGCTGTTTCTGAAATCCTGTATATTCTCGCTGTTTATTTTCATAGTTAACAGGAATGTATTATCGAAATTCTGCAGGTTTATATCGTTGAGTATCTTTTCAAACGCTGTATCCTTTTGGTCTTTCCTTCCTGCCGAAGAAATCTTTGCCAGGCCGATAATCCCGTTAAAAAGCTTGTCAACATAAAGAGTAGATTCTCTGTCAGCGCATTCAAACTGCAGAACAAGGTCAACCTCATTCTTAATCTTTCCGTTCAGTGAAATGGAACTAACTTTCTCATACAACCTGTTTAATATAAACTCATCGGTTCTTGATAAAGAATCCTGCTGAACCGATGTCGTGTCTTTTCCTTCCTTATCAAAACCCTTCCCCGATTTCATGTCAATGAAGTTCGCAAATATTCCTCTGATAAACATCCTCTCTGCGGAAACAAGCCACAGGCTTTCTTTGTACATTATTGCATTTATCGCTTTCATCAGCTCTTCATTCTTTACAAGCCCTGTATTCGAAGTGTCGGATATATCCCTCATTCTTGCGAGCTGCTCTGTATAGTTGCTTGCGCAAAGCGTGAAGTTATCCTTTAAAAAGAACGCAGTATTACTGGGTTTATGTTTGTAATAGCTGAAACTGTTTGCACCCTCAACCTTTTCAAAAAGAGAATCATTGCTCAGAAATCCCGTCATTTTAGTCTTGTCGAAAGAACCTTTCATAACAATTGCATTCTCACCCGTCCATGAATTAGCGAAGAATATTTCATCAAGTCCGTCGGATATAGTCGCACCTGTAGCTGTCTTGAACACGTTTAAAAGACTGCCGAATGTATTCTCGCTTGTCAGCATTGAATCCGCAATGTTCTTTTTCCAGAATTCCGTGGTTCTTAAATACTTGAAGTTTATGTACATCACGAACTGCGGCTTTTCTGGAAGCAGGTTCAAATTGTTTTTTACCGAAAGCGGTAGCTTTTCCGGTGTCGGATTGTTACTGCACGACGCAAATAATATTGCCGAAATAAGGGCAAAGTAAAATATTGAAAAACGGGTTTTCATATTTGTTAATCAATAATCTTTTTTATTGAAATACCATATTGAAATTATAAGCATTATCATCATAAATAGCAGCGATGATATCAGCGGCATATAATTAGCAACCGCATTCTGCGTAACGAAAGCAACGGTCATATCCTGCATATCCCATGGCTTCGGAAATATCTGGTAAAAGAATTTCAGCAAAGATTCAGCCACAGGACCAAACACTATGCTCTTTTCATCGCTCTGAAAATATGTGTTGGCAAGGTACAGCAAAAAGCTTAACGGGAAAAATAAAAGCATGTTGATGATGATAGAAAGTATTGTACTTCTTGAAAGCACACCGATTAACATAACTGCTGAATAAAGTACGCTGAATATAAGAGTGAACCAGAGTATTGAATACAGGAATGATGGATTCCAGAATCCTGTTTTTGCTGATACAAGTATCCATATTGCTCCCATAAGAAACGTGAAGGCAACCAGTACTATCAGCGTAGCCGCAATAAAATGTCCGATTATTATCTTCGTTCTTGATATCGGTTTTGATAAGAGTAAATCTATGTGTCCCTTCTTCAGCATGTCGGGAATGAAAGAAGATGTTATAATAAGCATCGATGAAACAAGCATAAACATCGGTATGCCCGCTACAATGTACGACTGGAAAGTCAGAACGGCTTCTCTCAGACTGTTCGCACCGCTCGATTCAAGCATCATCTGCATGCCCTCAACCGTTGAGTTTGTAAGTGCAAAAACAGACAGAATAATTAGTAACGAAAAGAACCCGAAGATTGTCAGAAATATCTTCTTTGCAAGCGCTTCCTTGAAAACTCCTTTGATAAATGCAATTAATACCATAATGTCCTCCTAATTCTTTTGTTCAATTAAGTTTATAAACATGCTCTCAAGCGAATTCTTTTCTTTATACACTCCGTGTATCAGTACATTTGATGAGCGCAGATAGTCAATGACCTTGTTAACATCCTCGACTGAATTAATTATGCATTCAAATTCATTCATTCCGTGCAGTGTCCCTTTGTATTCTGTAAGTATCTTGTTCATTATATCCTCGGATAAATCACCCGTGTTGAATATATACTTGTTGCTCGTACTTGTAATATCAGCTACGCTGCCGACTTCAATCAGTTCCCCTTTGTTAAGTATAGCAACCTTGTCGCAGATAAGTTCTATTTCACTAAGGAGGTGTGAGTTAAGGAATATCGTCTTCCCCTGGCTTTTTAATTCAAGCAGTACGTCCCTTATTTCTTTTCTTCCTATCGGGTCAACACCGTCTGTTGGTTCATCGAGGAATATAAGGTCGGGATTGTTTATCATCGCCTGTGCAAGTCCGAGTCTCTGCATCATGCCCTTGGAGTACTTCTTAATCTTTGTCGTGCCCCACTGGTCCATACCTACTATCTTCAAATATTTGTAAGTCGTCTTTTCGAGGTCTGCTTTGGTAAGACCGCTCAGTCTTCCGAAATAATCTATCACCTGCTCGCCTGTTAAGTAATTCGGAAACTTATGATTTTCAGGCAGATACCCGATTTTTTTCTTGTTGTTTACATTCGTAACGGGTTTATCGAACAGTTTTGCATTTCCGCTCGTTGCAAAAGTAATTCCGAGTAGTACCTTTACGAGCGTGGTTTTGCCGGCACCGTTAGGACCGAGCAATCCAAAAATCTCGCCGCTCCCTACGTTAAAAGATACCTTCTCCAGTGCCTTTATTTTCTCTCCTGAAAATTTCTTTCCCGGAAAGTGTTTCGTGAGCGAATTAATTTCAATTACATTCATGTTTATTATCAGTTGCTTTTCATTGCGTTAATAATATTTGTTATGTGCTCTTCCAGCGTCAAGCCTATTTCCTCAGCACCTTTTCTTATATCGTCTCTGCTTACATTCTTGGCAAATGCCTTGTCTTTCATTTTCTTGATTACGCTTTTTGCCTGTACATCCTGAAGCCCGTTTTCTTTCATCAGGCTGTATGCATGCACAAACCCCGTAACTTCATCGCATGCAAAAAGATACTTTGCCATTGTTGTTTCTCTTTGAACATCTGTTCTGTCAGGATATGCATGTCCGAGTATTGCGTTGATTATTTCTTCGCCGTAACCTTTTTCTTTTAATACGGGAACCGCTGTGTTAGGATGCGTCTCAGGAAATCTTTCCCAGTCAAGGTCGTGCAGCATTCCCGCAATTCCCCATACATCAGCATTCTCATTTAGCATTCCGGCATAATATCTCATGCATTTTTCAACATGGTAGCAGTGATTCCTGAGATTTTCATTCTCAATATATTCTTCAAGAAGCTTAACCGAGTTCTCTCTTTCAATATTCATACTCAGCTGAATTGTTTTTTAAAGTAATCAAAATCTTTCCTGCTCATACCGTCCGGTTTCTCATCTTTCTTTTTCGGCAAATAGTGGTTTATGTTATCTGTGCTTTTAATCTTTCTGTCAGCAATAAAATCTTCCGACTTCAGTATTTCGCATCCGCATGCTTTTGCAATACTGATTATTTCATTATCGGATGAAACAACGGCTATTGCTTTTTTGCTGTAATTATCTTCAATGTATTTACGGATTATTTCATCAGCTTTTTTAACTCCCGAGAATAAAATATTCTTTGATTTAATGTTGCTGAATCCGTCGAATACAAGTATCAGTCTGTCGTTTTTGTTTAACCTGCCTTTAATTGACTCATACAAAGAAAGCTGTGCTGCTTCGGGATTCTCCGAAAACAACTTCCTGATGCCCTGCATCTTATGTATCACATTA
>JBHELA010000071.1:0-4197 GCA_041859005.1 Ignavibacteria bacterium | reverse complement strand
ATGGGTGTGGCTATCATATTCGGACTTATGGTCTCTACATTTCTGACTCTCGTGATTATACCGTCAATATTTTCAATTACTGACGACATTTACCTGAGAATATTTAAGCGAAAGCGGAAATCAACAGAAGAAACTATAACTTAATATTAAAGGCGGCAATCAGCCGCCTTTTTTATTGCTTAAACCGGGAACGTTTAAAACGTGCAAAACGTTTATAACGGTATGAACACTATTCTATCATCAAAACAGGTTGCCGAAATTCTCGGCGTTAACGAATCATCCGTCAAAAGATGGGCTGATAGCGGTATGTTAAGTTGTTATAAAACTCCCGGCGGACACAGGAAGTTTAAAAAGGATGACCTCCTTTTGTTTAGCAGTAAATATTCATTCGAATTAAAATCTGACATAAACAACAACAGCTCTGAAAAAAATCATCTTAATAATTTTAATTTCAAAATTACCAATGATTTATTATTTAAGAAACTGATGGTTGGTTCTGAAGATGATCTTACAGATTTTCTTTATTCTCTTCATCTTTCAGGTATAAGTGTAATTGATATATATGATAATGTTATTGCAAAAATCATGTTTGATATCGGAGATAAGTGGAAACGTAAGGAACTTACCGTTGATCAGGAGCATATTGCGACTAACAAAATTATTAAATCCATTATCAGACTTCATGACAAGATTGCTTCAGAACCTTATAAAGGTCTTACTGCCCTTTGCGGGAGTCTTGAAGGTGAATTCCACGAACTGCCCCTATTGAGCGTTAGAAATGTCCTTGATTATTACGGGTGGAAAGTAATTTATGTTGGTGCTAACACACCTCTTAAGGCAATGCAGTCAAGCATTAGTAAATATAAGCCTGATATTGTATGCTTATCGTCAACCATTGTAAAGAAGAAAGAATCATTTATTTCCGATATCAGAAAACTTTATGCCGTATCTAAATCGTCAGGATCAAAACTTTTAGTTGGTGGTTCTGGAATTAATGATATTGAGAATATATCCATAAAAGCAGATGCAGAAATAAAAAGTACTGGTCAGTTAATTAAATTTCTTAAAAGTAATTTTCCATTTTGATAGAAGCAGATAAAAATACTGTTTTCCAGAAGCTATTTTCCTTATATGTCAGGCATATCCTGAAAAAACATTTTCATAAAATATGGTTAAGTGGTGAAGAAAACTTTTTAAATCGTAATAAATCCCTTCCGTCAATAATATTTGCCAATCATTCAAACTGGTGGGATGCTTTGCTTCCTTTCTGGTTCTCTTATAATGTCTTTAAGGTTAATGCTTTTGCAATGATGGACTATAAGCAGCTTAGTAAATATAAATTTTTCAGATGGATTGGGGTTTTCTCCGTTGATAAAGAGTCAAAGATTGATTCGTACCGTTCTTTTAAATATGCCGCTAATCTTCTTAAGTCTGGTAATAATGTCCTCTGGATATATCCGCAGGGTATCATGCTGCCAAATGATTTAAGACCATTGAAGTTTGAGAACGGTCTTGCAAAACTTATAAAAGAAGTAGGTGATGTAAACGTTATCCCGCTTATTTATAATTATGAGTTTTTAAAAGAACAAAAGCCGGAAGCATTTATAAAAATTCTGCCCGTACTGAATAACTTAAATAACATTGATGCCGCTTTATACACTGAATATCTTGAGAATTATATTACCCTGGAACTTGACAAACAAAAACAAGATATCATGAACGGAAATATATCCTCTTACAAAATTATGCTTCATGGAAAAGGATCTGCCAGCAAAATTTTAGACAGGCGGCACAATGATTGAGTTTTTCACTTTTATATCGCTCTTTCTGTCGGGAATATTCTTTATAGTAATATGGAACCTATGGGTATTTAGAAAACGGGATTATAAACAGATGCCCGAGATTAAGTTACCGTTTATTTCAGTGCTTATTCCTGCTCGCAACGAAGAAAGGAGCATTCGCCAATGCGTGGAGTCCCTCTTGATGCAGGATTACCCGAAGTTTGAAGTAATTGTCTTGAACGATAATTCCGAAGATAAAACACTGAATATTCTTAAAGAAATTGAAAAGAATCACTCAAACTTGCACGTTATTAACGGGAAACCTCTCGAAGATGGATGGATTGGAAAGAATTTCGCTTGCCATCAATTGTACTTGAAGTCAAAAGGGGAGTATATTTTATTTAGTGATGCGGATACGGTACATTTTAAAAACTCTTTGCGTAATTCAGTAACCCGGGCTATTGATCGTAGTGCTGACCTGTATTCATTAATTCCCTCAATGACTTTTGAAACCTTCGCTGAAAAATGTATTATGCCGGGAATCCACTTTACTTCCTTTACTCTGCTTCCTTATTATCTCGCTGAAAACCTGAAAAGTCCTGCATTTGCAATGGGTGTCGGACCGTTTATGCTTTTTAAAAGAGAAGCTTATGAAAAGATTGGTGGACATGAAGCTTTAAAATCTCATTTGGTTGAAGATGTTGCTCTCGCAAAGAGTATTAAGAAGCATGGCTTTAAAGTCGTTGTCAATAAAGGTCTCGATATTCTAAGCTGTCGTATGTATCATAGTTTCAGCGAAATATGGGAAGGCTTTTCAAAGAACATCTTCCCTGGGATGAATTATAATTCATTTATTCTTTTCTTTGTTTTCACTCTTTATCTTCTTATATTTTTTGCTCCATTTGTTGGACTTGTTATATCCGTTGTTACGGGTAACGAGTTACTAACATATAATTTCCTCTATCAGTCTGTGCTGGTTATTGTAATGCGGATACTCATAAATAAATCATTTAGACTTGGTTCTATATCAACATTGCTTCATCCTGTGGGTATATTTGTTATTTCTTTGATAGGTTTCAACTCATGGAGATGGAATAAACTTGGCAAAGGTTCTGTGTGGAAAGGAAGAACTTATTCACCCGATAAACCCGAAGGAGATAACTATGTCTTATAATTTAGTTAGTAATTTTCTTCAGAAGCTGATGTATGTTCTTATAATAATGACTCCTGTAGGAATTATTATAATGATGTTTCCTGAACTTAGAGAAAAATATCTCTGGACTACTAATATCTTTCTCTCTTTTCAGTTTATTGCTCTTCTGTTTTATATGTTACTCAACTATACCCAAAAGTCTGTTGTTATCACCGTGCCTGTTCTGATTGTTAGCGGATATTTGATAGAGTACATAGGCGTTAAAACATCTTTTCCTTTTGGAAGTTATATATACACAGAAACGCTGCAGCCCCAGATTCTTCAGGTACCGTTAGCTATCAGTCTTTCATGGGTAGTTGTCGTAGCAGGTTCTTATATGATTGTTTCTTCCGTAAAACCATTTAACTTATTTGCAGTTGTAACATATTCCTCGGTTTTGGTTCTGGCTTTCGATCTTTTGCTTGAACCCTTCGCTTCGTTTATTAATGGTTACTGGACATGGACATTCTCATTCGTACCCATTCAAAATTATATATCATGGTTTGCTGTGGCTGCTGTATTTACAATGTTTCTTGCAAAGTTCCTCGTACCACGTGCATGCGTTGAAAGTAAATCGAAGGTTGTTTCTAATACCCCTTTGATTCTTTATCTTATAAGTATCTTTCAGTTTTCAATCGTAAATATTTTCAACAGCTATATTCTGCCGACTGTCTCGGGAATTATACTTTTAATAATTGTTTTGATAATAATTTACAGGAGAGCTAATGAAGTTTGAATATTTAATTGTTATGCTGTTGACCGTATTTGTACCATTTATAAAGAGCTTCAGCCCTGAAATAAATTTTTACAAACCCCTGAAAAGATTTATTCTTGCAATGACTATTCCGTTCGTTCTTTTTGTAACTATTGATATAATTGCAGTCATAAGGGATTTGTGGACTTTCAATCCCGATTATGTAATAGGTATATATTTCTTTGGTCTCCCTCTTGAAGAAGTTAGTTTCTTTATCGTTGTTCCTTTTGCCTGCATATTTACATGGGAAACCGTTAAGTATCTTGCTAAAAGACAGAAAGGAAACGCCTGATGGAATATACTTATCTGGTAATAGCTGGTTCTTTGCTCGTAATTATACTCGATATAATCCTGAAAACTCATTTGCTTAAACAGAAATTATTCTGGATTTACTGGGGTGTGGTAGTTGTTTTGATGTTTATCGTAAACGGATATCTTACATGGAGACCTATTGTATTATACAATGAATC
>JBHELA010000060.1:0-6077 GCA_041859005.1 Ignavibacteria bacterium | reverse complement strand
AACAGTCTTCTTCAAACTGCCCGGCTTTAGAACTGTATCACTTCCAAGCAGTAATATATATTTACCGCGAGATATACTTATACCCTTGTTGCAGGCAGGAGCATATCCTGTGTTTTCATCGTTGATAATTAGTTTAACCTGCGGGTATTTCTCTTTGATGGATTCTGAGGTTCCGTCATTGGAGGCATTATCAATAAGAATAATTTCTGTGTTATTCGAATATTCGGGGAGGCTTATGATTGATTGAATGCACTCTTCAGTTTGCTTTCTTGAATTCCACGTAGCTATTACAACTGATAATTCTACACCATCATTCATGGACAAAATGCTCAGGCTTTATTATTGTTGTAATAATACTGCACATGCGCATTATAAAACATCATCTTTATATCGTAACGGAGTTTTTCAATTTCCTGCTCGTATGAAGCACGCTTTGAACCTTTCAGATTTTTAACCTGATTTTTTCTGAGTGCAAGAGTTATTGCCGTCCTTACGTAATCTTTCTGCTTAACTCCCTGAGGGCACCATCCGTATTTATTGCGTCTTGATACATACGGCAGATAATTCATGTGTTCCGAAGGTATAAGTCCGCTTGATGATTCTTCATATAATTCTTTCGTAATCGTTTTGCCTTCCATGTAAATACCAACCTGAAATAATGCAATCCATGCAATAAAGTATATGAACAGAAATGCAAATCCTATCAGTGCAGTACTGTCAAAACTGACTGTAAGGTTCCATGAGAAATGAAGAAACACCGCAATGATGTAACCTGCAGGGATTAAAAGTATTTTATAACCTGCGGGTTTGAACTTTGCCATACCTATAAAACCGCCGAGAGTTGCTGTTGACATGCAGTGCATAACGGCAGAAAACAAAGTTCTGATTATTACAAGCACCAGCCATGAGACAGGTTCTTGTCCGTAAGCAAGGAAGTAAAGGAAGTTTTCAGTCATCCCGAATCCAAGACCAATTGCGCCTCCGTAAACGACTCCGTCAACAACTCCGTCAAACTTTCTTGTCATGGAAATCATTACTAAGAATATTCCCTTTGTCAGCTCTTCAACAAGCGGAGCAGTGATAATAGCACCTGAAAGGTCGGCAAGGTCTCCCCCTGCATCACCAAAGAAAGCAAATATTCCAAGCGTCAATGGTATCTGAAATATCAGGCTTCCGATTATACCGAGTATTATCGCACCTGTAGCTCCCCAGAAGAAATTCAGAAAGACAATCCCTAATGGATCTCTTTCGTTTCTGTCCATCCACCAGATGACAAGCAGATACGTTACCATCGGTATTATAGCCGCAAATATTGAAGCAAAAGCTAACATATATTATTCTTTAATTAGACTTCAAACTTTATCAGCAAATGATTCTTGTCAACTGATTCCTTCTCCTCAACCAGAATCTTTGCTATCTTGCAGTCACCGGCGGCTTTCAGTTCGTTCTCCATTTTCATCGCTTCAAGCACAACAAGCACCTGTCCTTTCTTTACAGCATCGCCTTCCTTCACATTAATCTTCACGATAGCTCCCGGCATCGGTGAAAGAAGCTCGTTCTTTATCTTTACTGTTCCGCGGCTCTTTGCAAATTTCTCCATAAGCACTTCCATCTCATTCTTGCAGACAGTATGATAATACCGTGAATTGTATTCAAGCATAAACTCCGTACGCTTTATTTCACTCTCTATAGTTTCGTCTGCTTTGAAAAGATAATTCTTATGGTCGAGCCTAACAAGAAGCAGTTCATCCGTAAGGAATTTATATTCAAATTCTTCAGTGTCATTGTCCGCAAACTTTACACTGTTCCCTGAAAGCATTACTTCCATGGGTGTTTCATCCTCATTAATGTTAATAAGATACTTCTTCATATTAGTACAGCTCCTTTCTTCTTAACCATCCGCCTTTAGCTTTGTTCTTATTATTGCCTCCCGTAGTTACTGCTGATGTGCTTTCATGTTTTTCCTTCATTATTATTGAACTTATTGCAATAGCTTTCCTGAGCTCGTTACTAATTTCATTCTTTTCCTCTTCAAGCCTCGGCATGAAAGTCTTCTCCACAAACTGTGTGTTGTAAGCACCCTCAAAGTATTCGGGACATTTAAGAAGTTTTAAAAGAAAACTAATGTTTGTCTTAACCCCTACCACAGTGTAGTTCAGCAAAGCACGCTCCATTTTGTCTATAACGCTTTTCCTGTCGGGAGCATAAGCAATTAGCTTTGTTATCATCGAGTCATAATAAATCGATATCTCATTACCCTGTTCGATTCCTGTATCTTCACGCATTCCGTTACCGAGGTTGCGGCTTATGTATTTCAGCTTGCCAATCGAAGGCATGAAATTATTATCAGGGTCTTCCGCACAAATTCTGCACTCAATAGCAGCACCCTTGAACTTTATGTCTTCCTGTTTAAATTTCAGTTTCTCTCCCGATGCTATCCTTAACTGCTGCTCAACAAGGTCAAGCCCTGTCCTCATTTCAGTTATTGGATGTTCTACCTGCAGACGGGTATTGACCTCAAGGAAGTAAAAGTTTTTATCCTTATCCACCATAAACTCAACCGTTCCCGCATTCATGTATCCTGCCGCAAGAACAATCGTCTTTGCACATTCTCCCATCCTGTACCTCAAGTCATCATCCATGATTGAACATGGAGTCTCTTCTATAATCTTTTGATGGCGTCTCTGCATTGAGCATTCCCTCTCACCGAGATGCACTGCATTGCCGTGTTCATCGGCAAGCACCTGAAACTCAATATGCTTCGGTGAATCAACATACTTTTCTATAAATACACTCTCATCTCCGAAAGAAGACCTTGCTTCATTCTGCGCCATGCGGACTGCTGCTTCGAGTTCGTCTTCTGCTCTTACTACTCTCATGCCCTTACCGCCTCCGCCCGCACTTGCCTTTATCATGATAGGAAATCCTATCTTCTTCGCTACCTTCTTTGCCTCTTCAATATCCGTAACTGCAGAATCTGTTCCTGCAACAACGGGCACGTTGTTCTTTATCGCAAGCTGTTTTGCTTTAGTCTTGCTGCCAAGGTCTTCAATCGCCTGATGCGGCGGACCTATAAACTTTATTCCGTTATCCTCGCATGCCTTTGCAAAAACAGCACGCTCTGATAAAAAACCATAACCCGGATGAATAGCTTCTGCTCCGCATTTCTTTGCCGTCTCAATAATCCTGTCAGCAAGCAGATAGCTCTGTGCTGCAGGCGACTGCCCGATATAATAAGCCTCGTCGGCAAGTTTCGTGTAAAGCGAGTACTTATCAAAATCCGAATAAACCGCTGCAGTCTTTATACCCATTTCTCTTGCCGTGTTTATAATCCTTACGGCAATCTCTCCCCTGTTAGCTATTAATATTTTCTTAAACATAATAAGTTAATTTATTTAGTTGTATCTTCCGTTTCCTTCTTTTTCCGTGAAATAAATATTCCCGCAACCCCGCCAATCAGGATTATCGTTACGAGAATGTTAGCGGCAATACTTATTTTCTTTCCTGTGTAATATGTTTCAGGATAAAACTTTAACTCTACTTTATGCTTTCCCGCAGGTACGACAATCGACCTCTGGAAATAATTTGTTTTATAAATTTCTGTTTCCTTCCCGTCAACGAATGCCTTCCATCCCGCAGGATAGTAAATTTCATTCAGTACCATCAGATTGTTTCCCGAAGCACTGACTTCGTATTCGATATCATGTATTCCAAACTTTGTAATCCTTGCTGTACTTGATGAATCTGCTTTATCAATATTTACATCAAGCTTCTTTTCGAGAAATGCCATATTACGCGGGTCAAAGTTAACTGCACGTATGCTGTTTAGAATATCCATACCCTTCTCCACTTTGTATTCGTTTACAAAGTAAGCTCTCGGCATAACAAATTTGTTCATGTATATAATATTGCTTCCTCTGTAAACTTCCGTGTATGCAAGAGTGTCATTAATCGGACTGTCGGAAATTACATACTTTACGTTCGCAAGCCCCATAAGGAAAGGGTTCTCGCCGCCTGCTACATCAACAGCATCCTGATAAATTCTTATCTTTGCTCCCTGATATCCGTTGAACTGATGCAACCTGAAATATGCAAGGTCGTTCGATGTTATAAGATTTCCTTTGTTCATCACTGCAACTCTGTAATTGTAAGTCTCGGGTTCTTTGTTCAGCAGCCATTTGGTATAATCAGTTTCCGCAAATGAATCATCGCGTTGTTTCTTTTCGTCCCAGTGGAGTGTTTTAGTGCTCACTCCCAGAAGATCAAAAAGACCGATTACAATTATCCCCAATAGCATTATATTGCGTGCTATATTCCTCTTCGCATATAAATAAATAAGTGCTGCAACTATCAGTATTAAAAATCCATGCAAGCGTAAATCGGAGACAACATTTTCGTATGCTATCGGTGCGACCTGTTGTTTCAGATAACCTGAGACCTGCTGTGCAGGATAACCCTGTGCAGAAAGCTTCTGAGCCATTGGTCCGTTCAAAACAGAATTAGTGTACGACGATTCAAAACCTATAAGAGATATAAAGAACATCAGCAAAGCAATACCGCCGACAACATAAGAAGTCTTTAGCAGTTTGTTCTCGTCCGTTGAATTTTTCAGGAATGAGATTATTGATACAAGTCCGTATCCTGCAAGTATAACGAATGCAAGGTCTATGTAATAATGTATCATCACTGGTGCCCTGAAACTGCTGAAATATGGGAAGTAATTATAAAATATATCGTAAATAATCGGGAACGTCCTTCCAAATGAAAGGAATAGAAAGAATATAATTATAAACGTAGTCGCCTGTACAAACGGATTCCTTTTAAAGTTATAAAACACACCTATCGCAGCAAGCAAAAGTACAATCACTCCAAAGTAAACTGGCGAATCTGTAAACGGCATCTGTCCCCAATAGAGGTTTGCCCGTTGTGTTTGATTTGTTTTTGGATCTTTTACTTCAACTCCTCCGAAACCGTAATAATATGGAAGTACAAAAGTTAGTACTTCACCCGGACTGAAAGACCAGTTTGTAGCATATTCATAGCTGAGCGGTTTTTGGTCACCCTTGCCCTCGGAAATGGCTGTAATGCTTGGCTGTCCGCGCATTGAGTACTGATTGTATTCTTTTATTGAAAGAATTATATCTGCATCCATGGCAAATGCTATAACAAGACCTGCAACCAGCATCAGGAATGATTTAACAATATTTACTTTCTGAAGCTTCTTTGCAAAAGCATAGATTAGCAGGTAAAGCATATAAAGTCCTATCATCATAAACGAATAGAAAAGCATCTGAATATGATGAAAGTGTACCTGCAGGTAAAGCGTAATAGTCAGTACTGCAAAGAAGAAGAACAGCCTGTACCAGCTCTTTTCTTCATCATCAGCAACCTTTTCGAGTATAAAAAGCACAAGCGGAAAGAACGCAAATGTCATCATCTTCGTGTGATGCCCCACGATTATCAGTTGTATTATGCCGGTGGCAAAAACTCCGAGCAGCGAAACAAAAAGTGATATTAGATTATTCTTAAACTTATACCTCGCATAAAGAAACAGTGTTAAACCGAAAATAAAATAGTAAGGCAGTGTAAGTGCAAAAAGATTTCCGCCCGAAAATATTTCAAATGCCTTGTCCCAGATGAATGAATAAATATTATGTAGTGAAGGAACCGCCGCAGTCATCGATGCCAGCGAAGGCATCCCCATGAATATATACGGAATCCATAACGGAAAAATCCCATGTTCCTTTGCGTCATTCAGAAAAGTCCTGAACGTCAGAGGAGAAAGATTGTCTGCCGATGCAAATATCTTGCCTTCAAAGACTCCCTTATTGAAGAAGATAAGAATTGCGAGCAGAATAATGCCGATAAGCGTAAGAATAACCACAGGTTTATTGTCATCGAAAAAAGTAAAACCGGTTTTTTCTTGTGTGTTTTTAGTCACTGCTGGTTTGCCTTTTGTGACCGGAGTTTTAGTTTTTGCCATATAAAATTTTATACTATAAAAGCATAAAATAATGCTTTTATACCATCAAAAAAACATATTAATTCGTTATCACACTCCCCCAATTTTTCTTCCT
>JBHELA010000483.1:0-13473 GCA_041859005.1 Ignavibacteria bacterium | reverse complement strand
CTTAAGGTTTGATTCCGGAAAGCTAAGCGAATCAAGTATCTTCAGAAATGGGGGTACAAACTCCTTGCTGTCACCACACCATGTCCCAAGCACAATAGTTATGTTCAGGTTTGAGAAATCCCTGTTAACCTTTTCAAGAGTTCTATGGTCAAGCTTGTGTATATCATAGCTCTTTTTAAACCATTCACCGAATGTATCCTCTGTCAGTAATGAACGAATAATCGTACCGACCAGCATAGGAGTGTTCTTTTTCTCATCAGTAGTTAGCTTATAATCCTGTGATAACAACATATTGGAAGTAATCATTAAAACAAAAATAATAATATATTTCATATTCAGCTGTATTTGTTTATATCAAAATATAACGTTTAAAACAATATTACAATTCTGATAGTTTGTGTAAATTAAAGCAAAAAAAGGTGCAGAATTTTAATCCTGCACCTTTATAAGAAAATCTTTACAAGGATTTATTTTATCAAGCTCATTTTCCTTACTTCAGTAAAATCGCCTGCCTGTATCCTATAATAATAAATTCCGGTCGTATATAACGTTGCATCAAAAGTCGTGAAATAATTTCCAGATGCCTGATATTCATTCACAAGAGTTGCAACCTCTTTGCCGAGTAAATCAAACACCTTAACACTCACATTTGTACCCTTTGCAACTCCGTAGTTAATCTTTGTTACAGGATTAAAAGGATTCGGAAAGTTCTGTGATAAATAAAATCTAACAGGTATTTCATTATTTACAATTCCTGTTGCAAGTTTTACGATAACACCTTTATTAGGAGCAAAATTCCACCGACCGGAATGTCCTCTATCAACAGTTGCAAATAAAGTGTCAGCTCCAATAATGCCTGGTGCTGTATAACTAAATGTTATAATCTTTGGACTTGAAAACGGAATACCTCCATTTTGATGAACCAACTCTGTACCCATCACTTTAAGCTGTTGGCCGGCAATAATTGATAGTGATCCGGTTTTAGCTGCAATATCAACTCCTAAATCTCCGCTTCCACCTGAGTTTGTAATGGTTAACGTGAATGTGTAAATTTGACCTGCTATAACTGTGTCCGGTCCTGTTATCACGGCTGTAATTGCTGAATTAAGTGCGTGGCAGCTTCCGCAACCGACGGTGTTTGGAGTATTCTTTGTTCCACCTGTAAATCCGTTTGGATATGAATATAAATCTGATATGTTGTAAGTAAAAATAATAAATATCAGTATAATAGGAAATAAAATATTGTCTTTCATTTTGTTTTATATAGTTTAATGTGTTTAATAAAATTGTGTGTACTTATTACACCTTTATACTTCATTATAAATAATATTCATCAATTATTAAACATATAAACGATAATATTTTTAAAAATGTTAGAAGAAACTAAGATAGAATATAAAGTTGCTCCCCGGTTTGAAATTATTAACTCTCCAGCCAAAGTTCAAACGCACTACATCCAGTACGTTAGCAAGCGCAAAGCCTGCTTCCATAAACGTACCATCAGTACTCTTTACATTATCGCTAAGCAGCAGTCTCTGTGCATCATCGGATATCAGGCTTCGACCTGCATTAAAGAAAAGTATAAAATCAATCGTGTTTAACAACGGTATGCTCCTCGGAAAGAATTTTCCGAAGTTGTTCTCTATATTAAAATAAGCAAGTTGTGTCCCTGCAAATTCATTGTAATCCATCGCAGCAAAGGTCATTGCGTCATCTGCGGATTTAAACACGTCAAAGTATAATAAATCCTGATAAGGAACGGTACCGTTCATGAATTTCAATCCCATCTTGTAAGTTGGACGTATCCTTGATGAGAATTTATTCGAGCCGTAAATTTCAATACTGTATTTCCTGTTATCAAATGTGCTGTTTAAGAAACTCTTCGAAGCATTTTCATAAAACATTGTTATATAAGGAAAATCAGTAGTCCTGAATCTTGTGAAATCACCGTCTCCCCAGTCAATAGCCCTGTAACTATTAGGGTCAATTCTCAATATCAGACTCAGTGAACGCCTTAAATCATCGTTTATTACAGGCTGCGCAGTATAATTGTTCGGTCTCTTTATGATGCTGTAATCAGTATTAACAGTAGCAGAAGTTCTTTCGGCTTGATTATATCCGAGCCCTAAAGCAATTTGAGGAATTATTCCTTTGATAACATTTACGTTAAATCCCTGATAATTATAATAAGCGTACCTGTCTTTCTTTGTACCAAGCGTATATAGTATGTTTAATAAATCGTCCATCAACCCTCTTTTCATAAACGGGGAGAAAAGATAACTGCCTCCCGATACATTTACTCGAAGGCTCCTGTCCCTTAAAAGCTGAGTTGCGAAATCAAACTTAACCTTTGCTTTCTTGTCATCGAAACCGTAACCGTAGTACAAGGAAGAGTTCACTCTTCCGAAATCTTTTGAATAATTAAGCTTCAGTCCGAGCTGATGCCCTGAAACGCTGTTAAATTTGTACGTCTCAAGCAGGTCAAGGTTGAAGTTCTTACCGAAACTTATTCCCGTAAGTCCTAAAGATACATCAGGTTTATCTTTTATTGATTTTTCTATTACTTTATATGCAACTTTTTCATCGGATGTATTCTTTATCAGCTGGTTTTTACTCCAGTATGCTGAGTCTTTCTTAGCTTCTTTTTCTACTTTGACTATGACATCATCCCAGATATCGGGAGGAGCCTTTTCGTTAAGTCTATAATCCGAAATAATTGTAAATACGTCTATCTTGACTTTTACAAGTCCTGCAAACCTGCCGTCACCAAATATTTCAACATCTGTAGGCATCCAGAAATTTTTCTTATCCTTATCTGTCTCTTGAGAAAACTTCTGCTTAAATGCAAGTTTGTTGATACCTTTTACAACCTCACTATTTGTTTCGAGGTCAACTTTAATGAGAGCAAAGAGACTATCAATCACATATATATTGCCGAGGAACTGCGGCAGTAGCGATGATGTATTAATAACGCTTATCTTAAATACCGTTGTAGAATCTATTGATGTCGTACCAATCAGTTTATACTCATAGTGGTCAAAAGCATCGTCCGCTATCGGTCCCGGAACTTTGTTGTCACCGAGGTCGATTGTCTCATCGTAGAAATTTACTATTAACGGGATTGCAAATCCACGCGATATATTAGCTGTCTCGCGTTTTGCTTTTACTATCTGCTTTTCTTCGTCAGGTTTCCTGAAATAACCGACAGTCTCAGACTCGAGTATCCCTAATATATTCATACCGGTCGAATCTTTCTTCAAAGACGGGTCATTATAAAGGTTTAAGTTAGACCTTGCAACAAACTTGGAATACGCATCATAGTTGTACTCGTTCAAATCCCTTTTAAATGTCTGCTTGTATTTAATTGCCTTGCGAATGATTTCATAAGCGGGGTCTTCTCCTGCGACTTCTATAACTTCTGTATATATATCTGTTGGGTTAAGAAAGATATTTCTTTCAGTGTTTTCGCCTTCGACAAAAAACGATGAAGTGTCAGTAAAATATCCTATGTATGAAGTAACCACATTGTATGAACCGTCTTTAACGTTTAGAATAAACTCGCCTTTGTCGTCCGCTGTAGTCCCGGAACCTGTTTCGAGGACTTTGATAGTAGCAAAGCTAAGTGGTTTATTCGTTTTTGAATCGAGTATTCTTCCGGTAATTCTGTAATTCTGTGAATGCACGCATGCTGCAAACAATATAAATAAAACGAGTAATTTATACTTCATATAACAATCTGTTTGGTTTTATTAATATGAGTTTTTTATCCTCAATGTTGTATTCTTTGGGAAAAATATATTCTAACATCTCTGTTTCTATATTCTTATTGAGTTTTGTTATATCCCGGATTTCATCAGACATGTCACCGCCTTTTATGCAGAGAAACAATCCATCCTGATTCAATAGATCCTTACCCCATTTGTACAGGTCGGAAAGAGGGGCAACTGACTTTGAGACTATGCAGTCATAAGCCCTGAAATGATTATTATCTTTCTTTAACTCCTCTGCCCTGTAGCAGACTGCTTTCGCATCTTTCAGCTTCATACTTTTAATTATATCATCAACAACGTTAATCTTTTTCTGAATGGAGTCACAGAGAGTAATGTTGATATTAGGGTACAATATCTTGAGTGGGATCCCGGGGAAACCCCCGCCTGTACCAACATCCAGAACTTTGGCTTTCGGGTTTATATTATATTTCGTAAGGAAGAAAATGGAGTTTAAGACAATGTTTTCTATTGATGTGTTCTTCCTTGATATTACATTCACTTTTGAATTCCATTCGAGTACAAGTGTATTATACAGACAAATATTTTTATATTTCTGTTCGTCTGCTAACTTATACTCATCAAGAAACTTTTTCAGCAAAATCATTACATAAATTATACACTGTACTGCAATTATAAAAGGAAATAGTACGGTAAACAAAAAACCCCGCTGATGCGGGGTTTTGTTATAACTACTAAATAATTTTTATTAAATAAACAGAGGAGCTAATACTAGCGTTACTGTTGATAATAGTTTAATGAGAACGTGTAATGATGGTCCTGCTGTATCCTTGAACGGATCACCGACAGTATCACCTACGACACCTGCCTTATGCTTTTCTGAACCTTTACCCGTATTGTTTGCGAGGTCTCTTGGTTCAAGCTCAATGAACTTCTTTGCATTATCCCATGCACCACCTGCATTGTTCAGGAAGAGTGCGACGATAACACCGACAATAGTACCAACAAGAAGCATTGATGCAACGACCTCTGCACCTGTTGCTTTAAATACTACCGGATCCATTTTGTGAAGCCATTTAAAAATAAGTCCAACAAGAACCGGAGTTAGAACAACGAGCAATCCCGGCTTTACCATTTCCCTTAGAGCTGCCCTTGTAACAAGGTCAACGCACTCACCGTAGTTCGGTTTTGAAGTACCTGCAAGTATACCCGGGTCGCGTTTAAACTGGTCGCGAACATTCTGAATAATTGCCTGCGCTGCTTTTCCTACTGCTTTAATTGCCCATGCAGAAAACAGGAACACAAGCATGGCACCCAGAAGAGCACCAACGAACACAGGCGGCTGCGAAATATCAACTCCGGGGAAAGTATAGTCATGACTGTATTCTTTTATTTCAACTATGAAAGCCTGAAAGAGTAAGAATGCTGCGAGTGCGGCTGAACCAACTGCATATCCTTTTGTTAAAGCTTTGGTAGTATTACCGACTGCATCAAGCCTATCGGTCTTTACCCTGATTTCTTCAGGCTGCTGTGACATTTCAACAATACCTCCTGCGTTATCAGTAATAGGTCCGAAGGTATCCATAGCAAGAACATAAGCTGCGGGTCCTAACATTCCCATAGTTGCAACTGCCGTTGCGAAGAAACCACCATTTTCTAATCCGCTTGATACACCAAGTGCATAAGATGAGATAATAGCGGCCGAAATTACGATAGCAGGATAAGCAACGCATTCAAAACCAACTGCGATACCTGAAATAATATTTGTAGCAGGACCTGTTTTCGATGCCTCGGCAATCGACTGCACAGGGCTATATTTATATTCTGTATAATATTGTGTTATCCATAAGAATAAAACCGATGTTATAATACCTATAATTCCGCATATTAGGAAATGCCACCAAGCATTTGGGGCTGCTGAAGCAACGGCGCCAGTGCCAAATACCCAGTATGAAGCTACTGCAAAACCAACCATTGCCAGAAATGATGTTATATAGTAACCTCTGTTAAGAGCATCCATAGGGTCTTTGTCTTCTTTTGTTTTTACCGACATAATACCGATAACGGAAGAAATTAATCCGAAAGCACGCGCAATCAGAGGGAACAAAATAACCAGAAGCAATATTTCGGGATTATTTCCGAACATGGCAGAATTAGCGTTATAAAGCATAGCTGCAAGAATCATGGCTCCGATGTTTTCGGCTGCTGTTGATTCGAAAAGGTCAGCACCACGTCCTGCGCAGTCACCGACGTTATCACCGACTAGATCTGCTATAACGGCAGGGTTTCTTGGGTCATCTTCAGGAATACCAGCTTCGACTTTACCAACGAGGTCAGCACCAACATCAGCAGCTTTAGTATAAATACCGCCGCCAAGCTGTGCAAAGAGTGCTACGAAACTTGCTCCGAAACCGTAACCGGCAATATAAAGCGGAATTTTACCGGATTCTAATCCGCCTAAATAAAGAGCAATCGTAAATAAACCTACTACGCCTAACAAAGATAAAGCAACTATAAAGAGACCAGAAACAGCACCTGCTCTTAATGCAGTTTGAAGTGCTCCGTTCATCGACTTCATAGCTGCTGCAGCTGTGCGGATGTTTGCTCTGATTGCAATCCACATTCCTATGTATCCAGATACAACTGAGCTTAATGCTCCAAGTATGAAGGATAAGGAAGCCCATAAAGCCAGTTCGGGTTTCTGGAACGTGTACAATAAGTAAACAAGAAGAGTTGTGACAAGTGCAAGCCAGAGTATTGTTTTATTCTGTCTTCTCAGGAATGCTTCTGCACCCTCCTTGATGGCATTAGAAATCTCCTGCATCTTTGCAGTTCCTGTATCACGCTTCATGACATTCTTAATAAGATAAACAGCGAATGCCATGGCAAAAATACTAACACCAAAAATTAGTAGTAATTCTTGTGACATGGTTTTTAATTTAGTTTATAAATATATAAAATTGACTCTTTATTCGCTTAAGATTATTATTTTACAGTGCTTACACCCAGTAAAATTCCGTAAATGTAATTAAATAATATGAATAAAGAAAATATAAAAGGAAGTAGAAATGCAAAGTTTTACAGATATGTAATTATATTATAAAAAACATTTGTGTTTAGACTTTATCTGAATCGAGTGTGTCATCTTTTTGCGGCTGACCCTGGGGTTGCTTTTGTTTTTCGTCTTCGAGGTAATTTTTGTTGTACATATTCATTACAATCTTAAAAGGCTGCTTTATGAAAGATAATACGCAGTCTTTGTAAACAGGCAACAGCTTTTTAACTTTTTCGATTTCAGATTCATAAAAATTTGAAAGGACGAAATCTACGAATTCTTCCTTCTTCATTACTTCGCCTTTGCCAATACCGACGCGCATTCTTGGAAATTCGATAGTGTTAAGATGATAGATTATACTTGCTATTCCATTGTGTCCACCATCGCTTCCACTTTGTCTAATGCGAATAGTGCCAAGCTCTAACTGGAAATCGTCATATATTATGAGTAAGTCCTGAAGATTAATTTCGGGATGGAGTTCGAGAAATTCAGCGACGGCAATACCGCTGTTATTCATATAAGTAGAAGGCTTAAGAAGGATTACATCATCGCCTTTATATTTTGTCTGAGCAAAATAGTACTCACCTTTACCTGCTTTAAAGCCTGCGTTAAGGTATTCTGCAATATAATCAAGGATTATAAACCCAGCGTTGTGCCGCGTTAATTCATATTTAGAGCCAGGATTTCCTAAACCGACTAACAGTTTCATACAATTTTAAAAATTAAAAAACCCTTTAACCTGTGTTTAGTTAAAGGGTTATTAAAAACTATAATGATTAAATTATTCTGCTGATTCTTCTTTCTTTCCTTTAGTAATAACTTCAGGCTCTGCTGTACCTTCTTCTGCCGGAGCTGTTACTTCAGTTGCTTCAACTGCCGTTGGCGGAACCACAGAAACGACTGTAGCATTAGCTTCGTTTAATATTTCAACATTTTCAATCGTAATATCGCTGACTTTTATCGCATCACCGATTGCAAGAGCGCTGATATCTATTTCTATGTGCGAAGGAATATTCTGAGGCAGACACTTCACTTCGACTTTATGTAAAATGTGCTGTAATATACCGCCGTCTTTGACTCCTGGTGAATTGCCCATTAATGCAATCGGAATTTCAAGGTTAATCATCTCGCCAGCTTTAAGTCCAAGCAGGTCAAAATGAATTAAACGACTTGTTATCGGGTCAAACTGAACATCCTTTAAAATACAGCTGAATGGCTTTGCTTCACCTTCAACTTCGAGATTAATAACGTGAGATTCATCCGTAAAAACGACAGGTCTTAATGATAATTCAGTTGCTTTTATCGCAATATTCTCACCACCATTAATATAATATATGCCCGGTACATAACCGGCGGTTCTCATTTGTCTGGAAGTTGACCTTTTAAATCCGCTTCTTTTTTCAGCTTTTAATATAAGTTCTGACATAACAAAAATTTCTATAAAATTTTGACAAACATAAATATATCATTTTTAAAATTAAATATCAATTGAGAAATCCCGCTTTCTGAAAAAGCTCAGCGCGAACCGTCATCACATAACAATCTAAGAAATGTTTCCGTTAAAGCACGATAATTCTGATTTTTCCTCAAAAAATGACATTATTTATTCAGAACATCTTTATTGACAAGCCCTTCAGGAATCCTGCCTTCAAAAAAGTCAATAATATTCTGAGCTGCTTTTACGGACATGAGTTCACGCGTCTGCATTGAGGCACTCGCTATATGGGGAGTCATTATTATGTTATCAAGTTTCTCAAGACCCTCAACAAAAGAAGGTTCATTCTCATAAACATCGATTGCCGCACCTGCAATGTTCTTCTCATTCAGGCATTTATACAGTGCCTTTTCGTCAACGACAGGACCGCGAGACGTATTGATAAGGTATGCTGATTTTTTCATTTTCTTTATTTCAGTTAAGCCGATAAGATGGTATGTATCCTTTGTAAGAGGCACATTTATGGATATGAAATCCGATTCGGCAAGTAGTGTGTCCAAATCCGCTTTTACTGTTTTAAAACCTATTGCAGAGGGGTCAACAAAATTATCATGATATAGAATTTCCATACTAAATCCGTAATATCCCCGTCTGGCAACCTCCTTTCCAATGCTTCCCATTCCTATAATACCAAGTTTTGCCTCAAAAACATCAAATCCGAGAAAATCCAACGGACCCCATCCAATAAATTTTCCGCTTCTCATAAACTTATCAGCTTCAACAATCCTCCTTGCCGATGAGAGAATCAAAGCAAAAACAAAATCTGCGGTTGTTTCATCAAGGGTTCTTGGAGTGTTTGTAACATATATTTTGCGTGCCGTTGCTGCATTAACATCAATATTATTGTAACCGACTGCATAATTAGAAATTATTTTAAGTCTTGGAGCAAACTCCATTACTTCTGAATCAACATTATCTGAAAGTAGTGAAAGCAAAACATCTTTATCTTTTAGTTTAGATATTAGATCTTTCTTATCAAGAATTCCTACAGCTCTATTAAGTTCGACTTCAAACTTCGTCTCGAGCATTTCTATTCCTTTATCAGGTATAGGGTGTGTTATTAAAACTTTAGGTTTCATTCAGTATAATTATTTTATTTTTGAAAATTGATAAATTTGAGAGCTCTTCTGCTGCCAGAGCAGAGACTTTTGTAATATCTGAAACCGTATTCTTCTTAATAACATTCATATCAATCTTAACATCCCCATAGCAGGTAAAAACGACATCTATTCCGTAATTAAATATTTCGTCAGTATTTTTCCCTGTCTTTCCGCATATCGCAATAACCGGCTTATTGTATTTTTTCGCAAGCTTAGCAATGCCAACGGGTGCCTTGCCAAAAGCACTCTGTTTGTCAAGAGAACCCTCACCGACTATAACAACATCACAGTTTTGGATTTTCTGTTCCAGGTTTAGAATTTTGATGATACCTTCAATGCCAGGAATAATATCTGCATCAAAAAAGACTTTCAAGACTGATGCTGTTCCTCCCGCAGCTCCTGCTCCGGGAAAGTCTGGTTCTTTTCCTGTCTTTTTCCTTAAGATTTCGGCAAACCTCTTTATTGAAGCATCAAGTTTTTTTGCCATGTCATAATCTGCTCCTTTTTGAAAAGAATAAACGAAGCTTGCTCCATCAGGACCCGTAAGATAATTTTTCACATCGCACAGAACTGTAAATACAGCACCAGATATATTTTCCTTTAATTGCGAATCATTAAAAGTACAAATATTGTCAAGGTCTGAAGCAGACAAAAATTCAGGCAAGAGTTTTTCGTCTTTATCAAAAAACTTCATGCCAAGCGCTGAAAGCATTCCGATTCCCGCATCATTAGTTGCAGAACCACCAAGTCCAATATATATGTTTTTATAACCGCTTCTGCAAGCATCCATAATCATCTGTCCGAATCCGTATGTATTAGCAATTAATGGATTAAGTTCATTCTCTTTCAAGAGCGTAATTCCTGATGGCTGGGCAATCTCAATGAAAGCATCATTTCCCTTAAAACCATAGTAAGCTTCAATATCCCTCAAGAGAGGGTCTTTTACCGAAATTACCTTTTTTTGAGCTGATGTCGAAAAAATAAATGCATCAACTGTGCCTTCCCCCCCGTCTGCAACCGGAAGCAAAACGACGGAATGGTTTCTCTCAATGAATGGTTTTGAAATGATTTCCGCTGCTTGCAATGAAGTCAATGTCCCTTTAAAAGAATCAGGTGCTATAAGGATTTTCATTTGTGCAATTTAATTTTAATAATATTTGTAAATTACCCAAATAAATATTTATTATACATTCAATTTATATAAGTATGGTTCGAATTTCTTTTTAAGATTAAACATAATAAAAATTTGTTTTCAATATCATTACAACGTTTTAAAATAAATTAACCTGACGTTTCTGCTATTTTATTTTATTTCAATATTTCTTAACTTAAAATTAAAATATTCAAAAATGATTAAGGCTATTTCTTGAATAATATTACAATATGACAAGTGACTGAAATACAAGAAAATACTGCTATTGTTACAGGTGCCAGCAGAGGAATAGGGTATGCTATTGCTGTCGAACTGGCACGTCAGGGGTATTCATTAGGATTAATGGCACTAACGGAAGAAGGTATTAAAAAAGCAGCACAGGAAATAAGGAATCTATTCCCTGAAGTGAAAGTTGTTTCAGCTGCTTTTGATGTTGCTGACGGAACAAGTGCGGATGAATTTGTCCGAAGAGTGAATGCCGAACTAGGGGACGTATCAGTGCTGGTAAACAATGCAGGGGATTATCCTACGGGAACATCAGCCATGCCGATTGAAGAACTTCAGCGGTTAATGGATGTAAATTTTCTTGCTGCGACAAGGTTCGTGCAAGGTGTGATTCCATCAATGAAGAAACTTGGAAAGGGATATATATTCAATATTGCATCGATCTGCGGCGTAGAAGCGTTTGCAGATGTAGGAGGCTACTGCGCCTCGAAGTTTGCACTGGTCGGATACAGCTCGTCACTTGCTCAAGAGCTATCACCATTTGGGATTAAAGTTACTGCACTGTGCCCAAGCTGGGTAAACACACGGAAAGCAAGCAGTGCTCCTTTAAAACCAGAAGAAATGATTCAACCAGATGATATCGCTTTAACAATAAGATACTTACTCAGTTTAGGACCAACAGCAACAATACGTGAAATAGTAATTCATAATATTTAATTAAACAATATCAGGGGAAATCAAATGGAAGGTTTAACAACAACAAAGGCACCATACATTGAGCAAGCACAGAAAGACGGGCAGAGGTTTATTAACCAGCCATACGAGCTTTACTCTGAGGAAAACCACAATGCATGGAAGAATCTTTATGCACGAATTCAGGACCGCTGGGAAAGATACGCAAATCCAAAATTCCTGGAAGGTGTAGGAAAGTTGAACCTTGACCCGAACCGCGTTCCGAAAATAGAAGAGATAAATACATTTCTGAAACCGTTGACAGGATTTTCTGCCAAGCCTGTAAGCGGATACATACCTGCCTTTATATTTTTTGATTGCTTAAGAAACAGGGATTTTCCGACTACGATTACTGTTCGTGATATTTCAAAACTTGATTACCTGCCGGAGCCTGACATGTTTCATGATGTCGCTGGACATGTCCCGATGCACACAGACAAAGCATTTGCTGATACATTAGTTAGATTTGGTGAATGCGCACTATCAGCAGCAATGGTTATACAGGATTTAAAAGATAAGGAACTTCAGGAACAAAGAGCAAGGTCGGTAATAAAAGCAATGGCACGTTTTTTCTGGTTCACTGTTGAATTCGGATTGATACGTTCGGGTAAAGATTTGCGAGTTTATGGAAGCGGGCTCTTAAGTTCGTACGGAGAGATAACACACTCGATAGAATCACCTGATGTTCAGAGATATCCAATACAGCTTGAATGGGCTGTGAACCAATATTTTGAAATTGACCACTACCAGCCTCTGCTTTTTATCGTTGATTCATTCGACCACCTGTTCTCGCTTGTTGATGAACTTGAAAAGTGGGTTAAAGACGGAAAGGTAAACAATGTTTCTCCGGGTGAACCGTTTGTCAGTGATTCTGATGTTGAGAGTTTTTTGACGGCTAAGTTGTAGTACCCCGTCCGGAAGGTTTATGTTTTACACTACAAGGGATTCCTCTGCAATATACAATGTTTGTACATAGTTATTAAAGACTGCAAGAGATATATTTGTATATGGACCTAAAAATATCCGCTCTGATAACAACGTACAACAGCGAAAAGAACATCAGACGCGCAATTGAGAGCGTTAAATGGTGCAACGAGATTATAATTGTTGATTCGTACAGTGACGACAAAACAATTGCAATTGTCGAAGAATACAATACAAAAATATTTTACCGCGTTTATGAGGGTTCTTCGAGACAGCTTGAGTATGGAGTGTCTCTTGCGACAAATGATTTTGTTTTAATTCTGGACTCTGATGAAGAAGTTACAGAAGAACTGAAAAATGATATCAAGAGAATTCTTAACGGTGAAAGCTTCAACAAAGGCGGATATAAGATACAGAGAAGAACATTCTTTATTAACAGATGGATTAAATACGGCGGATGGGGAAACGATTTTCAATACAGACTCTTGAACAAACCATTCGTAAAATTCCTGCACAATCACGATGCACACTGGTCAACAAAATCAGATTTCCAGCCTGAGTATATAAATTCATACATTAATCATTTTACTTACGATAATATCTATGATTACATAGGAAGAATGAACATTTACAGCTCTCTTGACGTAAAGACAAAATTTCAACACACTCCTGACCTTATTATTAAAAAGAGGAACTTCATATTAAATCCGCTTGCTGAATTTGTAAAGATGTATTTCTTTGCAAAAGGTTATAAAGACGGGGTTCAGGGATTTATACTCGCTTCATTTTCTGCCATACATAAATTCACGGCTTACCTAAAAATGTGGGAATATCAGTATTCGAAAAATACAAAAATAGAACTTCCTCCTGTTACTTATTCAGAATTGAAAAATAACAGGAAGAATTAATATGATATAATCAGTTATTTGAAACTGTTTCTTTCGGAACAGTCCGCAGAAATTCACCATACTGCATTGGCTCCTCGAGCCTGCATGACCAAACAAGCTGGTCAACACCGTTCTTGTCTTTCCAAACCGTAATATCAGGACAACCGTCGCACA
>JBHELA010000294.1:0-16629 GCA_041859005.1 Ignavibacteria bacterium | reverse complement strand
CTTCCGAAAGTGTAATCATACTCATCGTTCACATTGCTTTTGAAATATTCAGCATAGTCAATAAAGCCTGCTACATCTTCATAATCAAAATTCAACAGCTTGGCATTTTTATCAAGAACCTCAGGACGTTCTGTAACTTTTCTCATAATTCCGCACGGTATGTTGAAGAAAAGAGTTTCTTCCTGCAAACCTCCTGAATCTGAAATTACTGTATGAGCATTTCTTACCATACCAAGCATTGCAAAATAATCGTTTACAGGGTCCTTAATCTCAAACAGCTCATGCAATCCGTCCCCGATTCCCTCCGAAAAACTTTTTCTGATTGCAGGATTTGGATGAAGCAAATGTACTATTTTTCGCTTAGTCTTACCTGCTTTTAAAAGCTTATTTAGAATTGACGAGTAATCTTTAACTTTGTCCCAGTTTTCTCTCCTGTGAAGCGTACTGAGGATATAATCTTTTTCCGGATACTCTATAATTTTCTTTTCATTTAAGAGAGTTACGATCGCGTCATTTATTGTATTACCAACTATAAAGCACTTATTCTCATTTATACCTTCTCTTAATAGATTTCCATAGCTTATATTAGTCGGGCAGAAATTAAGAGCTGAAACTCTTCCTATTGATTCTCTGAAGAACTCTTCGGGAAAAGGATTAAGATGGTCAAAAGTTCTAAGCCCTGCTTCGACATGAAAAACCGGAACCTGATTCAGGAAACTCCACACAGCACCTGCATAAGCTGACGCAGTATCTCCCTGCACTACAACTCCGTGTACATCATTTATATTTAAACCTGATTCACCTTTTACAAACTGCCTGTTAAGGTCCTGCATAAGATGTGCAACAAATAATTCCAGATCCGCACTGCGGTTTGGTATTTCTTCAGCTGACATATCAAACTTTAAGTCAAGATACGAAAGAATATCTTCTGAAATAGTTTGCTGTGCAGAATTAAAAAGTATTGGATTAAATTCTCCGGAATTTTTAAGTTCACGATACAGAACAAATAATTTAATAATTTCAGGTCTTGTCCCGAGTATAAACAGTATATTCTTTTTGTTTGTCATATTATATTTTTTTTTGCTGTTTTTTAGACGTAGTAAGCCGCCGAATAAATTGTGAATTTTAAATTACAATAATATTTAAGGATTCAGATTAATAGTGCGTCGTTGAATCCCAGACGACTTTTGCTTTCGATTTTGTGTTTTTGTAAACGCTGAAAGATCGGGCAATTGCAAAGAAATTAACGATTGTATCTACAGGTAATCTGAATAAACTGAAGAAAGCATAACTGAAACCGTACCAGTTATAGGTAAAAATAAATCTATGTGATAACCTTGAAATCATGAATACAAGGTTTGAAATCATAAGCAGCCAGAGAACTGAACTGTGTCCAACGAGTGAGTTAACGTGAGTCCACTGAAAAATCTTACTCAATACCGCAAATAAAAGGTATAAAAGAACTACATTAGAAAGAAATGCACTGAAGAAGCTGAATACTGATTTTCTGTCTCTGAAAAGAAAGTACTTTGTAACCAAGTTACCTGACCATTTATGTGATTCCCAATTCTGAAATACTATTCCTGCTACCCATCTTGAACGCTGTTTTACTGCAGCCCAGAAAGTATTAGGAAAAAACTCTGCTGTAGCAATACGTGAAGAATCATCATCTTCATCAAGTTTCACGTTGAAGAAACCTGTTTTGAAACCCAGTTCATGAAATCTAAAACCAAGTTCATAATCTTCAGTCAGGTTAATATCATTAAATAGGCCTTCTTTCTTTTGTTTCGGCCTGATAGTAATCGGTCCGTGCGGAGCTATTTGTTTTGCAGCAACTTTTTTAGGAGCAGTTTCCGGTTTTAATTTAATTTCATCTTCAACCTTTTTCGATACATCGGGTTTTTCGGATGTTTCTGGCTTCAACTCCGGAGCATCAGAAGAAAATGAAGACAAACCGTCTTTTATACTGCTGATTTTCTCGTCGAAATTTTCGAGCTTGTCTTTTAGTAAATCGTCGCCTGCTTTTTGATTAACATTTTTAGATTCTTCATAAAACGCATTAAACATTTTCGTGAATAACTCACGCTCTTTATCTGAAAATTTCTCTGTTGTACTTTCCTCAGTCTTTAAATTGCTTTTTAATGATTGATTATCTGTAAGCTGATTGAGTTTTGATATTCTATCCTGGATATCATTAAGAGTTCCTGAAAGATCTTCTTCCTTATCCGAGAAATCCGAATATTTATCAGCTGCCTGAGAAAATAGACTTTGTTTACCGTCTCCATTAAGAACAGGAGATGAAACTGTTGATTTCATTTCAGAAGAATATTGTTTAAGGTTATCTCTGAAAGAATCGAGTTTCTGTTTAAGGTGCAAATCGTTTTCTATTTGCTTACGGCTTATATTGATATTCTGCGGTGTTTTACTTTCATAGAGTCCACGGATTCTTTCTTCAATTTCCTTTATCTTGTCATCAATCGACTGCTTATTTTTATTGTCTTCGTTCATATGTTCACCGAAGTTTTTAAAAATGTTTTGTTCACTGCTAGAAGTCATGATCTTATAATTATAATTATTTATTAATATTGTTTTCGGAATTAGTACTATTAGGTTTTGCCTGTACATTTTCCGGTGAAATACTAATCCTGTTCTTCAATCTGTCACTGCGTAGCGTATCAGGATCATTACCCGTGTAAATAACGAAAATTACCCATCCGACAAGCATAAGCATAAAAAGGAGAGTGAAAACCTTTATAAAAGCTGAAGTAGACCTTTTAGAAGTCTCTTTATGATTACCGCTTAGGATTTTAAAGGGGTCATCATTAAAGTTTGTCGAATTAAAATCTAACGAATTTAAATTCGTCGAATTTGTATTAACTGTCTCTTCTTCGTTGTTGTTGAAGATAAAGTCATCGTCTTCCAAACCCAGACTCTCGTAATAACTGTTGTGAACTGATTTAGTTTTCATCTTAATAAGATTTATTAATTTGTTTTAACGGTTCTTTTAATTTTGAGATATCCCGTCTTGCGTCAATAAGCTTATCATAATCTGATATGATAACTCTATAGATATTCTTTCCGTCAAGAATCGACAATTTTATTGAAACAGTCTTACCTGACAAGATACCTGAATAATTGAGTTCATTAACCCTTTTTCCAGCCGAAAATTCATTGCTCCATGTGGATTCAATGATACTGAATTTATTTATTCCCGATTCTGTATACAGTACATTATATTTAATGTCAGAGAAACCGTTGCTCACGCTAACGATTTCATCTATCGGTATTCCAGATTCAGATAAGTCATACTTACCTGATAATTCTCCCGAAATATTATCTTTTGCGATAGCGTCACTTTGCGAGAATTTAAGATTATTCATCAAATCACCTGTGGCAAAAATTGAATTTCCTGTTTCAGAATTCCCTGTATAGACAAGAAATGAAATCCAACCTATTAATACTGCCATAAACAAGAATGTATAGTTTCTAATATAATCCTTAACAGACCTGTTTGACTCACCATTTTTGGAGTTCAAAGTTTTAAACGGATCGTCCTGATATCTTGTATTATTAATATGAATAACGTCTTTGTTAGTCTCATCATTCTGGAAAACCAGATCTTCTTCTGAGAATGATACTTCTTTTTCACTGCTTATAAAATCGGGTTTGTAATCAGTATTGAAAGGATCGACATTATTATTTTCTTTGTTTTTCCCGTTTAAACCTTCACGATAATGCTTTTCAAGAAAATTAAATGTTTTCCTGTGAAATCCCATTCCCGTTCCAGCGAATGGAATGAATGTTCCCATAGCCTGGCGGACTATCATATCTTTTGTGTGAACTTCGGCAAAAGCATCGCAGTAAGTGCGATGGTATAATTTACCGAGTTTGCTTTTAATCGGGATAACCGGAATCTGAATTGCATGATATCCTTTGTATCCCAGTAATAGATTATAAAGTTTCAGTGAAAACGGGTGGATAAAATCTTCAGCATCGTGGACGAGAATGATTTCAAACTTTCCGTATTGCTTTTCATATTCAATAAGTGCTGCGTAGAGTAAATTGAGATTATCAGCTTTAGTAGTTGGTCCGTTAACATTGTTAACACATGGAATAACTCTGGAATCTTTTTGTGATACTTCCTGAACAACTTTTAAAGTTTCCGGGTCATTCGGATATACACCAAGAAAGAATCTGTAATTCTCATATTTCAGATTCCTTACAGCATAACTCAATGTTCTTCCGATAACACCTGATTCTTTCCAAGCACCTATAAATACCGCAATAGGTTTTTCGGGTTTTTCAAACATTTCTGAAAAATCCGGCAGTTTTCGCTTGTAATTACCCTTTTCGAACCAGTAAAGAAGGTCCAAATAAAGATCATCTACCCCGCTGATAAACAGCATTATTGCGGTAATCCACAGCAATATTTGGAAAATGTCATAAATCATAGTTTTGTATTATAGTATAATAAAAATCCTGCTCTCACAGTAAAAAAACTCCTCATGTCGCCGGTAAAATACACTGGCTTGTCTGTATTCGGGTCTGTACTTACGAAGAAGTTTCTGTACACACCTTCTAAGAATAACACCGGAAAACTTTGGATGTTAGGTTTAAAAGCAACTCCTGCACCGAAATCTAAGTAATTGTTATAATCAAGCCCTTTAGTATCAGCAGCGATTTCCTGCTTAAGATAAAACTCAAAGTACGAATATCCGGCTAGCATAAACCTAAGGGCTTCCTTGTTCTGCCAATTGACGAATACGTTTCTAAACTTATAATCATACAAGGCAGATGCGTAAATATCGTAATAGAAACTCTCAGTATTTTGTGATCTTGTCGGTTTGTAAAAATGTGCAGTGCCGATTCTTTTACCCATAGAAAGAATTGGTTTAAAGCTAAAGCTGTTTACCTTTTTATCTATTTCTCTTACATAACCTGTCCTGATTTCAAAACTCATCCAGTCAGTAATACTGAACCTTGTAAAAGCACCGATTTCAAAATATCTGTCGTTTAACGGTTTTAGAGCTGTCGATTTTGAGTCAAAATAAGTGTCAAGATAAGGACCTACATGAATTCCTTTTGCAAGTTTTACGTTTAAATGCGCTAGTAGATTACCAACATAGTTCTCGTAGTAAGTATCATAAAAATTATAGAAATATAGGTCAAAGGAAACCACTGAGTTTTGTATCATTTTCTCTCTCATGTAATATCTGGAAATTGTAGCCTTGTCTATTTCATCATCAATATTTGAAAATTCCAGAACTTTTCCAAAACTATTATAAGAATTTTCATATTTCCTGTTCGCATCATAAAGATATCCAAGCTGTAAATGAATTTTTGCATCTTCCGGTTTTGTTCTTAAGTACTGATTAAAAGAATTGATTGCTTCATTGTACATTCTTTTGTTAGTGTAATCATAACCTCTGTTTAGAAGCTCGGTTTCGGATGCATTCGGCATAGTGTCCTGCGGGATAAAATCATCGGAAACAATATTTGATAAAGTCAATTTTGTTTCGCTTTTATCGTCATTCAAGGATGTATAATCCTGCGCTGCCGCAAAACCGGCTGAACTCATCAGTAAAACAACTGCAATATTTAAAATTTTCTTCATCAAAATGTGTATTTTCATTCAATTTTTTAGTTTTATCTAAATCTACAATATGTGTAGCAATTTGTGTGCCAAAGCAAAGAAATCCTCATTTATTAAAAAATATGTTTTATCAGTAACTTATGTACTACTTATATATAATAAAGGTGAGAAATTAAGTGGTTCCTTGTGGATATCATAGTATTTACATTTAAAATATAGTACTCAGACTATTTCATTATATGAATAAGTTATGACTCATATTCAAGAGATACATCTTTTAGCGTATTGTTTTCAGCTTTTTTATGGAATTTAATACCCTGGGACCCGGTCTTGTGAATACATTCTCATCCAAAACATAATAGGATTTATATCTGACTGATTTCAGTCTGTTGAATCTCTGCTCGAGTTCTTTTGAGACGATTGCTTCGTTTGACTTTCCGGAAAATACGAAAAGGTAATCGGGGTCTTTTGAGAAAAGGTCTTCCTCGGCAATTGAAGGATAATCCAGATTTTCATTTTCGTATATGTTCCTGAATCCGCTCTTTTTAAAAACATCACTTAGAAAAGTATTTTTATTAAAAGAGACAAGAGGTTTCAGTGCAAGAAATCCTGCATACTTTCTTGTCTGGGAATCATCAGCAATTGAATACAATTCCTTTTTGAATTCTTTAAGAATAATTTCACTTACTGGATTTTTAAATATCGAATTTAATTTTTCGAGTGAGGACACTATACCTTCAACATTCTTAGGATTGAGCACGAAAACTCTGAACCCAAGGTCTTTCAACGATTTATATGTAATCTGCGAATTCCCTTCCGTGGTAAGGAATATTAAATCCGGATTCAGATTCGCAATTATTTCCAGATTGGGATCAAGCATACCTCCGATGTTTGTCTTTAATTTCGCTTGTTCAGGGAAATCACAGTACTGCGTAACACCAACGAGGTTTGGATCAAGTCCAAGGAAATAAATAGACTCAGTAATACTCGGTGCGAGGGAAATAACTCTTGACGGTATTTCTTTAAATTGAAATTCATTTCCGAGGTCATCAGATATCATTATACCAGATGTATCCTGTTTATTTTTGCAGGAGAAGAATATAAAAATTGAAAGGAATATGAATGCCGCTCTTTTCAAGTCTTCAATTTCTTCTTTTTTGCTGCCGGGAAAAGAACATTGTTTAAAATCAGTCTGTAGCCCGGTGAATTCGGATGCAAATTCAATTCCGTAGCAGGTGCTCCGACAAGGTGCGCATAGTCTTCGGGGTCATGACCTCCGAAGAATGTAAAAGTCCCCTTCCCGTAGTTACCATGTATGTATTTTACAAGATTCAACCCTTCGTTCATACCCATTACTGTTACATTCTTCTTAAGAAAATCTTTTCTGAATCCGCTCGTCTGACCGAGAAAACCTGATACCAGTGCTGTATGGCATTGAGTGAGCATAGAAGGTACAGGGTCTAACTTTGCAGAAAAATCAACAAGCTTAAAGTAATCGTTATACTGCCCTATTGACAGTAAGTCTTGTGTTATATCAATATTAGAATACTTGTAAACATAAGGATTAAGCTCAACCTGAAAATTTTCGAGCGCCATGCATTCGGAATAATCGAGCTTTGAATTCGCATCTGGGTCGAAAGGGTCGCCATCATACATAACGTCGCAGATATCCGTGTACTGGCTTGCAAGAGCTATGTCATAAGTATCCGTCGCACTGCACATCGTAAAAAGAAATCCTCCGTTTGATACATATTCTTTAAGCTTTTTAACAACTGCAAGTTTCAGCTTCGAAACTTTATTGTATCCGAGCTTTCTCGCCGTTTCTTCATTAACTGCTTTCTGAGTAAGGTACCATGGCGACGCTCCGTAATTTGCAAAAAACTTGCCGTACTGTCCCGTGAAATCCTCGTGATGAAGATGAATCCAGTCAACACCTTTTAACTTATCTGATAGAACTTCTTCGTCCCATAACTTCTGATAAGGAATTTCCGCATAGTCCAGTACGAGCTGTACAGCATCGTCCCAGGGCAATGCATTCGGTGGAACATACACCGCTATCTTAGCAACCTTTTCAAGCCGAATGATATCCATGTTATTGTTTTCATCTTTCACAGTTGCGTAAACCTGTGCCGCAGATGTACCGTCGAGAAGCTCATAGCTCACTCCTTTTGATTTGCATTCATTCTCAATCCTTGACGAATAACTAAACATAAACGCACCGCCTTTGAAATTCAGCAGCCAGTCAAGCTCGCCCCCTTCAAGAAGAAACCTGTAAGCAATTCCGTATGCCTTGAGGTGATTTGTTTGCCCTGAAGTTTCCATTGGTATCAGAAGCTTCGATTGAGAAAAAGCAAAGCTATTAAATAAAAACAGAATCAGTATAACTTTTAACGTTTTATAATTCATATAATCAAATTAATTTACATTACGTAAATCTTCAATGTTAATAATAACAATTTTTGAGTACAGATAGTTTGATTATTCTGGCGTTTGAGTCTTCTTGTGACGAGACTTCTGTTGCGGTTTTGCATAATGACAAAGTTCTTTCGAATGTAATTCTCTCACAGGAATACCATAAAGCTTTCGGGGGTGTTATACCTGAGATAGCTTCGCGCGAGCATTTAAGAAAAATAACCGAAATGACTGAGAAGGCTCTGGAGAAATCTGGTCTTGAACTCAAAGATATTAACTTTATTGCATCTACGTCAGAACCAGGTTTAATAGGCGCTATACTCATCGGGCTTAATTTTGCAAAGTCACTCGCCGCTTCGTTGAATGTACCCTTCGTTCCTGTGAATCATATTCATGCACATTTATATTCCGCTTTTCTGGGAAATGATAAACCTCAATTCCCCTTTCTTGCACTGATAGTTTCTGGAGGACATACCTTACTCGTCCTGGTAGAAGATTTTTTCAAACACAAAATACTCGGGACAACGATTGACGATGCAGTCGGAGAAGCATTTGATAAAGCAGCTAAAATGATGGGGCTTGGATATCCGGGCGGACCTCTTATAGACAAATACGCAAAAAACGGAGACATAAATTATCGTAAGTTTCCTATTGCTCAGCTTAAAAACAGCAAATACAATTTTTCTTTTTCAGGATTGAAGACATCAGTTCTGTATTTTCTGAAGGAAATAGAATATGAAAAAAATAAATCAGACGAGCTGATAAGCAGCATAGCTGCATCATTTCAGCACACTGCTGTTGATACACTTTTTCTGAAGGTAAAAAAAGCAATGAAAGAATACAAAATCAATTATGTAACTGTATCCGGAGGTGTATCTGCAAACTCATACCTGAAAAAAAGATTTTTGGAACTTCAAACAGGAAATGTAAAGATTAACATACCTGAATCTATTTACTCCACTGATAATGCTGCGATGATAGGAATCACTGCATATTACAAATACATTAAATCAAAGAATAAGGATTTCTTTCTAAAAGAATCTCTCTCCGTAAAAGCAAGACCCAGGCTGGATTACGAGAATTTCTAATCCTTCTTCTTCATCTTCCCCTTGCCATATTTACCGAATCCCGACCATACCATTATTGCAGCAATGAGATGTATCCAGAACCACGGACTCGAAGTCCCGAGGTTTTCAACGATGAATATCAAAATCAGTACTCTCGGCAGGAAAACCGTCAGAAGTACATCACCAATAAAAGGTACCTGATTATAAGGTATCTGGTGAATGAAATAATAAATTAGAAGTGTAACCCTCGGAAGAAATAGACTTAATACTAAAAATATTGTATCCATTTTATATGAAATTAATTTGACTTGAACGCTTTTAAAAGCATTAGTAATTTACTACATAATTTAATAAAATATTTAAACAAAAGTTATGGATATAATTTCCCTTCTCGAAAAGAATAAAGATAAAGTGATTGAAGAATCCTGCAGACAGATTTGCGAAGTAAAACTGAAAGGATATACAAAAGTCGGCTCATCAATTACAAAACAAAAACTGACTAGCCTGTACAAGAAAGTTATTGAATGCGCCAACAAGAAAGAGCTTATTCCGATGCTTAATTATACGGAGAAAATTGCCAAAGAAAGGTTTGCAAGCGGATACGACCTCCATGAAGTACAGACAGCGATTAACGCTCTTGAAGAAAACATCTGGCAGATTATTTTCAAGAATATTAAACCAGATAAGCTTGCCGAATCACTTGGTCTTGTAAGCTCCATTCTCGGTGCTGGAAAGGATAATCTTGCAAGAAATTATGTAGCTCTTGCAACTCAAACAAAAGCTTCTACAATTAATCTGCAGAGTCTGCTCAGCGGAAGCGAAAGTATTGCAGATAACGGATAGACTTTAGGTCAAGGTACAGGTATAATAAATGTTTACCTTGTAATAATATTTATAATTGTATTCTCTGGGAAATAACTTGTGTTTTTATTTCGAATCTGAATCAAATTTATTCAGCTCGTTTGTTATACAACTGGCAGAGAAACTGTAAACTTACTTCCTTTTCCGATTTCGCTTTCTACACTAATACTGCCTCCGTTTAACTCAACCATTTCCTTGCATAATAAAAGTCCTAAGCCGGTTCCTTTTTCATTCATCGTTCCAATCCCTGTCAATTGCTGATCAATTTTAAATAATTTGATTATATCTTTATTATCCATTCCTACTCCGTTGTCAATAATCTTGACTTCAACGAATCCTTGTAAAGTATCACTTTCAATCTTGACTGCTCCGCCCTGATGAGTAAACTTAACTGCATTAGATATTAAATTTCGGAGTATTGAACTCAGCATATTGACATCAGCAAGAACAAAGATTAACTTACTGACATTATTGATCAAAGATATTCTTTTTCTGACTGCGTTAGGAGTCAAAAGCTCAATAGCAGAATTGACTTCTGAGTAAAGGTTCAGTTTTTGAGGTTCCACTTCTATTCTGCCTGTTTGCAGCCTCGACCATTGTAATAGATTCTCAAGCAAACTATGGGCATTTCGCGCGGAAGACCTAACATGTCCTATGTATTCCTTCTTTTCCTTATCAGTCAGTATATCAAAATCATTGTATAGAAATTCTGAAAAACCAAGAAGACCCTGAAACGGACTTTTTAAATCATGAGCAACAATCGAGAAAAATTTGTCCTTACTCGCATTCAGTGCTTTCAGTTCATTTGCATACTTAATCAATGCTTCCTGCACCTGATAATGATCCGTCATATCAATTGCGACTCCTCTTATACCGACGGATATGCCGTTCTCAACTATTGGTGCTGCGTTTACACTTATAGGCACTTTTTTCCCTTCTTTTGTAATAAAGGTGTAATTAATATGATATAACGTTTCATTACTGAGTATTTTATCGATGTTGGTTTCTAATGTAGAATGTTCAGCCGGAGTTATTATATCTGTTATATTCACTCCTGTTTTTAGTTCTTCATTGGATATATTGAACAATCTCATTCCAAAACTATTTATAAAAGTAAGATATCCATTCATGTCGAGTTCATATACCGCTTCGGGCAACAACTTAATTATATCCTGATATTTTCTTTTGCTGTCAATCAATTCCTGTTCGACTTTCTTCCTGTACTTAATCTCTTTCTCAAGTTTTTTATTCTGATACTTTTGATTGGTGATTATAACGAGTGATACAACCATCCCGCCGAAAATTAATAATGAAAGCGATATAAACCACCATGATTTATAGAAAGGAGAATTTATTTTAATAATTCCTGAAGTTCCAACTTCACTCCATTCTCCGGAAAAGTTTTTCACCATAACGAAGAACTGATATTCACCTGGATTTATATTTACATACTTGACTTTATCGAGCAAAGATTGTTTTATCTCCTGCCAGTCTTTATCGTACCCGTCAAGTTTATATTTGTAAACCATCGATTCTTCGTTGACGAAAGATATTCCTCGGAAATTGAATAAAAGAGTGTTATCTATATATGGTATTAAAATATCATTATCAAGTTTATAATGGATTCCTCTGCTGTCTTCTAAATCCATTAGTTTCAATTTAGGAACAGGAATTTTTATATTATTATTTTCAGGCATGAAACAGGATAATCCTAAATCGGTACCTACCCATATACGGTCCTTCGAGTCGAGCAAACCCGCAGAACGGTTTGTCTCATTTCCTGCAAGACCGTTTTGAGTGTTTATTAATTCTATGTTCTGCCCTCCATCCCATTTCATAACACCGTCATTTGATCCAAGCCAGTAGTTGCCTTTTCTATCCTGCAGAATAAAATACACGGGTTTAGATATCTCAATTCCCTTTGAACTATACTTTGCAAGCTGACCATTATCAATGAAAAATAAACCTGCAGAAGTACCCACAAATTCTGTACCTGATTTGTTCTTATAATATGAGTATGTGTTAGCTTTTTTTCCGTCTTTTGTAGGTATCTGCTTTGCACCCATATCATCTGCATACCAAATTCCATTGTTCCCTAATATGTACATTCCGCCTTTATCAGAAGCAAATAGCTTTCTGTTTGTATTGTAAAATTGACTATTATGTTCATATTCGATCAGTTGGTCGTTCTTAACGATAAATATTTTATTTTCGTTAGATACAGTGCCAATCCATACTCTTCCTTTATTATCCTGGTTTACACTTAGATATTGATTAACGTTATTACTCCTGTACCATTTAATTTTTCCGTTTGGATACATTTTCCCTACTCCGTAAGCGGATGCAGTAAACCAAACGTTGCCTTCGTTATCTTTGAACATATCCAGAACTCTTGATGAATTGAGTCGTTCATATTTAAAAGAAATTCTTTCAAAATTGTTGTTCGCATCAAGAATTGACAGCCCGTTTATATGCCCGATAATAAATTTATCGTTAGTTACCTCTGCTATAGCAGTAACCTCATTGTCAAGAAGCCCGTTGCTTAAATAATAATTCACGAGTGTTAGCCTATTGATTTTATCTACACCTCTCGTATCTGCAAACCATATATTATCTTCCCTGTCTATAAACACAGAAATAGCACCGTTTGATGAGAAGCCATTTGAAGTCATTAAAGGAAGCATTTCATCTGTGTCTCTGTTTATGTAATACTTAGAATGGTTATTCCCAAAAAATATTCTGCCCCTTTTATGAAACCCTATGAATCCTGTTTCGTTATTGAAAAACTTCCGAAGCTGTAAATCACTTTTATATACCTTAAAACTATTTCCTTCAAAATATCCCAGATAGTCATAACTTAATACCCATAGCTTCTCGTCAGGCATTCCACTGTTTTCAAATTCTATAGTTAGTATTTCACCAGATACTCCGTGTAATTTATCATTAAGTCTTTGGTCTATTTTTCCGTCCTCCAGAATATATATTCCCGACCGTGTTGCAAGGTAAAACTTTCCGTCCTTCGCAATCACACGCAATACATAATTATCTTCAGGTTTATCAGAAAATTTAATTTTTGTCCATGCTTCATCCTTAAACAAATATATACCATTTGTGCCGCCGAGACATATAAGCGGCTTTTCGTCGATATACATTACTGCAAAATCTAAAAATGTATTAGTAGTATCCGGTATGCTAATTGGAGTAAACCTATTGAAGATATTGTCGCTATAGTAAATTAATGTGTCATTATTGAAAAAAGGCAAACACCAGATTTTGCCTTTTCCATCACACAGTATTCTTTTATATTGCTGCTCAGGCAGCCCGTCATTTCTGTCATAATTCTTAAACTTAAAACCATCGTATGAACTAATTCCTTCTTGAGTTACTGCCCAAATTATCCCTGTACTATCTTGACATACATTGTAAACAAATCTTGTCGGTAATCCGTCCTCAATATTGTATGATCTAATGAAGTATTGCTGTGAGATGACAATTTGGGATAGAAATGAAAATAATACAAATAAAATAATTCTATTGAACATATAAAATCACCTTTTTAACTTAATATGAACATAATATATAATAATCATCGGTATAATTTAATTTTTTTGCGTTCAACTTACAATGTTTTTCAAATTGATAATCATGTGTGTATAAAACCAATTTAAAATATTAATGCCATATATAACTATTTTATTGAATAGAATTTTATTCGGTTTCAATTGTTTAAATTGATGAGATATTATAAATTAATCGTTAATTTAAATTAGATGTAAATATGGACTTCAGACTATCAGAAAATCAGTTAGAGACACAGAAACTCGCAAGAGATTTTGCTCAAAAAGAAATCGCTCCAGTCGTTATGAAATACGACGAACCTCAGGAATTTCCACATGAAATAGCTGAAAAGCTTGGTGAGATAGGATTTCTTGGAATTACTTTCCCCGAAGAATACGGCGGCGCGAATTTAAGTACTCTTGAGTATGCTTTGATTATAGAAGAGATTTCCAGAGTTGACCCGTCGGTAGGTCTGATAGTTGCCTCGCATAACGGTCTTTGCACAAACCATATTAATTCTTTCGGTAATGAAGCGCAGAAGAAGAAATACCTTCCAGACCTTGTTACGGGTAAGAAATATGGTGCATGGGGGCTTACGGAAAACGTCTCCGGAAGCGACGCTGTTGCAATGGCGAGCTTTGCGGAGAAAAAAGGAGATAAATATATTCTTAACGGCAGCAAGATGTTCATCACTCAAGGTACAGTTGCGGGTACGTACGTTATTACTGCTGTTACTGAAAAGTCCGATGGTAAAAACAAGATTTCAGCATTCATACTCGAACCCGGTACTAAAGGTTTCAGAATCGGAAAGAAAGAGAATAAACTCGGTATGAGAGCTTCGGATACAGCGGAATTGATTTTTGAAAATGTTGAGATACCCGCCGAGAACCTTATCGGAGTTGAACATGAAGGATTCAAACAAGTTATGAAAATTCTCGACGGAGGCAGGATTGCAATAGCAGCTCTTTCGCTCGGTCTTGCTCAGGGTGCGCTGGATGCAAGCATTAAATATTCAAAACAAAGAAAGCAGTTTGGTAAAACCCTTAGCGAATTTCAGGCAACACAGTTCAAGCTTGCTGAAATGCAGACAGAAATTGAAGCTTCAAGACTTTTAATATATAAGGCAGCAACAATGAAAGATGCAGGCGAAAATATAAATATGGCTGCCTCTATGGCAAAACTTTTTGCGAGTGAAGTTGCTGTCAGGGCTTCCAATGAAGCTGTTCAGATTCATGGCGGATACGGATTTATAAAGGAATTCCCTGTAGAGAAACTTTATCGAGACGTAAAGCTTCTTACTATTGGAGAGGGTACCTCAGAAGTACAAAGAATGATTATCGCAAAGAACTTAACTAAAGTATTTTAAGACAACGGAGGAATAATGTCTTTTTTAGACAAGATTGGATTCAATAAGCTTAAGGACGGATTAACTAAGACAAAGGACGACCTGTTCGGAAAGATAAACAGACTTGTAAATGCAAAGAAGAAGATTGACGATGAATTTTTAAACGAACTGGAAGAAATACTCTTATCTTCTGATGTTGGATACGATACAGTTGAAACAATACTGAACAGCATTAAAGAAAGAGCAAAATCTGATAAGTATGAAAACGATGATGAACTCAACACACTGATAAATGATGAAGTGAAAAAGATTTTTGCAAGTTCGACCTCACACTTTAAAACTTTTGATTTCGAAATAGCTAAGAAACCATTTGTGATAATGGTTGTCGGAGTAAACGGAGTCGGGAAAACCACATCTATTGGAAAGCTGGCATATAACTTCAGGAAAGCCGGCAAGTCTGTCCTCATTGGTTCGGCAGATACTTTCCGAGCAGCCGCAAATGAGCAGCTTGAAATCTGGGCGAAACGCGCTGGCGTGGAAATAATACAAAACCCTTCGACTAAAGACCCTGCTTCTGTGGCATACGATACAATTTCAGCGGCTGTCTCAAGAAATGTTGATATTTTAATAATAGATACTGCGGGAAGACTTCACAATAAATCGCATCTGATGGAAGAGCTTAAGAAAGTTAAACGAGTAATGCAAAAAGTTATACCCGATATTCCAAACGAAACGTTCATCGTTATTGATGCTACAACCGGGCAGAACGGTCTGAATCAGGTGAAGGAATTTGCAAATGCATTGGGAGAAGTTACAGGCATTGTTCTCACAAAGCTCGACGGCACAGCAAAAGGCGGCATAGTTATAAAAATAAATAACGAGATGAAGATTCCTGTAAGGTTTGTCGGAGTCGGCGAGCAGATTGATGACCTGCAGGTTTTTGACAGCGAGGATTTTATTAAGGCAATTTTTGAGAAATAAATCTTACATTGAATAATAAAATCAAAATACTACCGCAGGCACTGTACAATAAAATTGCAGCGGGTGAAGTCGTCGGCAGACCTGAAGCCGTTGTAAAAGAGCTTGTGGAAAATTCTATTGATGCTGATGCATCCGAAATTACAGTCATTGTAAAAGATGCAGGCAAGAGTTTAATTCAGATTATAGATAACGGTTCTGGTTTGACAGAAGATGATGCAGTCGTAGCATTTCAGAGACACTCAACGAGTAAAATTGAGACTTACGAAGACCTTGAAAATATTCAGACCCTCGGGTTCAGGGGGGAAGCTCTTGCCTCTATAGCAGCCATATCGCAGGTTGAACTTAAAACACGCACTGCAAACGAGGAAGTTGGCACTCTCGTCAGAATAGACGGCAATGAAGTTACAGAGGTATCGAAAGTTAACACGGAAACAGGGACATCAATATCTGTAAAGAATCTTTTCTATAACACACCGGGCAGAAGGAACTTCCTTAAATCAAGTCAGACCGAATACAGGCATATATACGATACTTTTATCAGACAGGTTGTATCAAACCCGGGAATTGCATTTAAGTTATACAATAACGATGAGCTTATATTTAACTTAAAGACTGCGAATTTATACGAGCGTCTGAAAGATATTTTTACTGACGAATTCAGCAAATCACTGATTGAAGTTAAAGGAGAAGGGGCTTTGGTTAAAGTAAATGGTTTTATTTCAAAACCCGGTTTTACAAGAAAATCAAAGCAGGATCAGTTCTTTTATCTTAACAACAGGTTCTTCACAAGCAAGAATCTGAATTTTGCAGTT
>JBHELA010000204.1:0-3151 GCA_041859005.1 Ignavibacteria bacterium | reverse complement strand
CCTCTGTCATCTGTACCGAATATATTCTCTGCTGTCGGCGGCGTTGGCGGAGTTGCTTTTAATTCTTCAAGCAGGCTTTCATTCGGACCGTATGAATATAATGGCAATAAAACAAAATCCTCCCCGTTCTCAGTGTTAAATCTCTTTTTAAGATTCCTGTAATTTGCTTCTCCGCTTGTGTTTTCATCGAACGTGCTCGCTGGATAATGTTTAAACACAGGGAAATATAATGTATCCTTAAACTTCACAATCAATGCTGCATTGCTCACAAAGAGAGGCAATAAAAAAGACAAAACATACATAACGGCAAGCACCTTAAGAACAAAATAACTTTTCCTGTTCTTCTTGAACTTCCCAAACCACCCTCTATTTATAGTCTCTTTTTTCAATCGATATTAAAATCAATTATACTTAATCATTTATCTTTTAGTGTAACTCAAGTCGAAGATGCGCCGTGGCGTACTTCCAGCTTGAGACTCAGCCCCTTCTATCCTTCTTTTCCCCCTTACTCAAACCTTATCCTCGGATCTGCTACCGCATAAAGTATATCCGTTATCAAATTCCCGAGCAGTAAAAGCAGACTAGAAAGCACAAGCAGCCCCATGCTAACCGAAAAATCCCTGCCTATCACGGCATCAAATGCCAGCAGACCTATCCCCGGTATGTTAAATATTTTCTCTATTAATATACTTCCTGTTAAAAGTACACTCAGAAAATGTCCGAAACCTGTTGCAAGTGGTATCAATGCATTCCTCAGTATATGTCTCATTATTATTCTTCTATTCTTTAAACCCTTTGCGTATGCTGTTCTTACATAATCCTGACTAAGTACATTTATTACAGAATTCTTTGTTAATATTGTAAGCGTTGCAAATCCTGATATCAGATACGCAACAACCGGAAGAAAAGTATGATGTAATAAATCTCCAGTCTTTTCAAGCAAAGTCATTTGTTCAAAATTCGATGAAACAAATCCGCCAAGAGGAAATATTTCCCAGAGCGTTCCTCCTCCAAAAAGTATCAGCATTAAACCTCCAAGCGCCCATCCCGGAATTGAGTATCCTGTAAATACAACCATAGAACTTATTACATCAAATTTTGAGCCGCTTCTCATAGCTTTCGCTACACCCAGAGGTATGCAAACTATATATGTAATTGTAAACCCGATTAACCCGAAGTAAATAGATATTGGCAGTCTTTCTTTAACAACGCTAAGCACAGGTTCTGAGTACATAGTTGAATTCCCGAAGTCGCCTGTAAACACTCCTTTTATCCATATCATATATCTTACGTGTACAGGCTTGTCAAATCCGTATTGCTCTTTTAATTTTTGAATGGTAGTTTCCGAAAGAACTTTCGTTGGTTTGCTGCTGCCCATTTCCTGATTACCTGCCTGCATCTTCATCATTTCCATCTCAACAGGTCCGCCCGGAACAAATTGCAGGAGTAAAAATGTAATAACAGTAAGCCCAATCAGTGTTGGTATCATTAGCAGTATTCTTTTAAGAATGTAACTTCTCATTCGGAAAACTTATAGATTAGTTTGTGGTAAACCTATTTGCTTAGACATAGATTCTCTGTACTCTGTCTGCAAAAGAGCATAACACTTCGTACGGAATGGACTTGGCAATTTTTGCAATCTTGTCTGCGCCGAGATTGTTTTTGTTCTCCCTGCCTATCAGCAGCACGTCATCGCCTATTTTAACAGTGCTTCTTTTCCCAAGATTAACCATCAGCCAGTCCATAGTTATTGTTCCTGCAATCGGATAATATTCATTGTTAATGCAGACTTTTCCTGCGCTCGAAAGTGAACGCCAGTATCCATCGCCGTAGCCTATGGGAATTGAACCTATAAAAGTCTTTTCCTTTGTAAAATAATTTCTGCCGTATGATATGCTTGTGTTTTTATCCAGTCTCTTTATATAAGTTACTTTCGACTTCAGGCTCATTATGGGTTTAAGCTCTAACTTGTTCTTTATCTCTTCGGATGGATAGTAGCCGTAAAGCAGCAACCCGGGTCTTACCATGTCAAAGGATGAATCTTTGATATCCAGTATCGCTCCGCTGTTTGCGGCATGTACAATAGGGAATTCCATTCCGGCTTTCTTCAGTAAATGCAGCAGTTCCTTGAATTGATTTAACTGTGTTTTTGCAAACTTCTTATCTCCGCTCTCCGCTGTCGCAAAATGTGTGTATATTCCCTCTATATCAAGATTCTTATACGAGAATATCTGCTCTATATTTTTGTATGCTCTCTTAACGTCAAATCCTATCCTTCTCATTCCTGTATCTATCTTTAAGTGGACCTTGAACTTTTTCTTCAGTCCCCCCGAATACCTGTCAAGAAACTTTGCGGTGTCAAGCGATGCAACTGTTGCAATAAGATTGTATTTAAGAAGCCTTGAAACGTAAGCTGCTGGCTTAAGTTTAGAGTGTATCAGCGTTCCGAAAACAAGTATGCTCGCATCAGGAATTGTGGTTCTTAATTTAATCGCTTCATCATAGTTTGCAACTCCCAGAAAATCCGCTCCAAGCGATATAAGCTTCTGGCTTATTTCTCTTATTCCGTGCCCGTATGCATTCGCCTTCACAACCCCGCAAATCTTTATATCTTTATTCAGATTTGTTTTGTGCAAATGCTTCTTTATCTGATTATAATTATACTCAAGCTTGTTAAGCGATATTTCTGCTCTTGTCGGATTCAATTTATAAGTCTTTTCTTATCAGTTATAATTATTAAAATATATATTCTAATATTAAATTATACAAATAAATTTTAAAGTGGTATGCACTTACACACTCATCCATAAAGTGTATTCTATCACATCATATAATCTCTAAAAAACTATCAACTATTAACTAAGAACTATCAACTAAATTTCCACTGACATTTTGTCAGTCATTAAAAAAATACATGCTGTTTTCAGCCTTAACCTGATTGGCTCTTAATTGGCCTTTGATTGGCCTCTAATTGGCCTTATCTTTACCCCCAAAATTCTACTGACAAATTTGTCAATTTCAGTTCGTTAGTCAGCGTATCCGGTTAGTTCTATATAACCTCTTCCGGCAATGTTTTTTCCTTCGAAAGTACCCTCAATTATCACAGAACCCTCCCAGTATTTTATCGAAAGATTAAGCTCCTGATTCTTAA
>JBHELA010000183.1:0-10706 GCA_041859005.1 Ignavibacteria bacterium | reverse complement strand
ATTCCAGCAATTATGGCCCGAAAGAGTTAAGTTCTTGTCCAATTGGGGACCGCCAAGACAGGTAAGATTTGGTGTTAACATTAGTTTCTAAAATCAACTTGAAAATTTTATTAAACAAAATTTGAGTTTATTATGAAATTGAATAAATTAAAAATAATAATACTCCTGTTCATTCTGGTATCTGCCTCTGTTGGTATGGCAAAACCGAGGATTGTTATCGGCGGTAATCCATACAGTATGAGTCCTGATGTCGTTGTTCTGCAAAGAATTATTCTCAATGCTAACAATATGTCAGCTTATTTTCAGAATACAGGAATTATGGACCAGAATACCACATCCGGTAATACCGCGGGCCTTGAATGGCCCAAAGGTTCAGGAAGACTTGCCAGTTTTACTGCAGGTCTTTCTATTGGTTGCGGTATAAATGGTCAGTATGCTCAGGTTATGGCATCTTACAAAGGTGAGTATGCCCCTGGTCATTTTAAAGCAGACGGTACTTGGGAAACCAATACGGATTTCAAAATGTACACAGTCAGGCTCGGGGATAATGCACAGAATAATCCCGATTATGCCAACTGGTATAAAATGGTTCCTTATGGTGCTCCTTATAAAGACGTAAACAATAACCATCAGTATGACGATGGTATAGATATACCCGGCATGACAAATGCAGGACAGACTATTTTTGAATGTATGGGTGATGGCGACGTATCAGCTAGAAGCCCGGGTGAAGGTTTCGGCGGCGGTATTACATCTCCTTTACTTGGAGCTGAAATTCACTTCACAGCCTGGGCGTACACAACGCCGGGTCTTGAAGACTTACAGTTTGTTAACTGGATTGTTATAAATAGAGGTGCAAATAAATGGGACTCCACTTTTACGGGTGTTGTTGTTGACCCTGACCTCGGTTTTGCAGAAGATGACTATATCGGATGCGACGTTACTCGAAATCTGGCATTCTGCTACAATTCCGGGAATAGCGATGGTAATGGTGCACCGCCTACTTACGGTCAAGCACCACCGGCTTTCGGTATGGACTATTTTAAAAGTCCTATCTATAAAGACCCGGCTTCACCGAACTTTGGAGACACTCTCGGTTTAACTTCTTTTGTGTACTTTACGAATACCGGAAGTTCACCTCCTCCTTGTGAATCAGACCCGAATGGCGAACCCGTTCCGGCATATCATATGCTGCAGGGCTTGAAAAAAGACAGATCACCATTCCTCGACCCGACTGTTACTCCTCCGGCTGTAACAAAATTCTGTTATCCGGGCGATCCTGAAACCGGTGCCGGCTGGACGGAATACAAAGGTTCAATTCAGAACTGTAACGGTATTACGGGAACATTACTTACAGTAAATCCTCCGGGAGACAGAAGGTTCATCTTTAATTCAGGTGCACTTGATTTTGTTGTCAATCCGGGTGATACACAGAACATCATTGTTGCAAAGATGGTTCAAAGAGGTGCTGATAACAAGAATTCTGTTACATTGTTAAAGAGAATGAGCAATACTGCTCAGATAATCTATGATAACAATTTCAATGTCACACCACCTCCACCGCCGCCGGCAGTGAATGCTTCGTATACACCGTTGCTTAACGGTTTATGCAATATTACACTTTCATGGGGTGATGCTTCTGAATCTTATAATTATTGGGATACAATTTTCTACCAGAGAAGTGATTCCAATATTTACAAATTCGAAGGTTACGAAGTATATGAAATAAATAAATTCTCAAATCAACTTCCTGATTTTACAAAACCTTATTCAATTGACCCGAATGTTCTCAAGTTAGTTGATGCATTTGACGTTAAAAATAATGTTGGACTTGTTGTTGATACATTCTCAACCGGTACTATTGTTAATAACAGTGAAGTAATGGCACCATTCCCTATCGTCCCGCCGTTTAATATGTCTGTTCCAAGCGGATTTCCGAACAAGGGAGTATCAAGAAGTATTACACTAACAGGCACTAAATTCTCACAGAATTACAATGGGACGACTGCTTTCATTTATGGACAGGAATATCAGTTTGCTGTCGTTGCTTATGCAGTTAGTTCTTCTAATAAACTGAAACGCGGATTTAAAGTAATCAGAAATTCTGTCGGAACACAGATATTCAAAATAACACCTAAAGCTCCGCCCGCAGGTACAGTGTTCGTGTATAACAATGGTGATACACTTAATACAAACATGCGTGACCTGGCAGTCAATCCTGTTATCAGAAATTCAAATCTGCTTCAGGATGCGACATACAGGATTCAGTTTAATGCCGATACGACTTATAATATTATGAAAAGATTAACAGGTGCTACAAGGTTCGATACTTTGAGAAGCAATCTTAAACCAAAAGATATTAAGACGACTTCTGATGAAGCATCAAGGACTATTGACGGTATTTATATTAATATGGAAAGAATCAGATTCTCAGGCACAGCACCTAATTATACGGGTAATGCCGGTTTGTTAAGAGATCCTTCAGCAGCTTTATTGCCTGATAGCATTCAGAGTAAGCAATATGGTTACGAATGGTCTAATCCTAATAATAGATTCTTAACAGGCAGTAAATACTTAAAAGATTTATCCAGACCTTGGCAATCTGTGTCCATGTCAATTTCCTATCCAATGGCAGGTACTTACAATAACTTGAGATCGTTGCTTACAGCAGACAAGTTAAGAAAAGTGACCATTGAATGGACTGCTCAGGGACAAGGTCAGTATGCTTACTGGTATCAGGATACGTCAAAAATAAATGATAATTATTACATCTTCAGAGGTATTAAACCTGTACCATTTAAGGTATATGTTGATACTTTGATAATTGAAGACCCGACAATCCCGTCATTCAGATATGAAAGACGTCAGGTAAACTGCGGTTTCGTAGAGTCTGCCGATGTCAATCCTTTCACTGAAGGATGGAATCCGACAACTGATACACTTGGCGGAAAACTGCTGCTTTATACTTTCGGTACAGGATATGATACAAATATTACAACTCCTTACAAGAATAGAAATATGCTTATTCAGCAGCCGCAATTTGATGTTATGTTTATATGGTCTCCGCAGCTCGTAGCCACAGGCCGTAGCGGACAGCCCGGAGAAATGTTCTCCATGTATCCTTACACTGCAACAAGGCCGTATTACTCAGGTACAGCTCCTTTATTCTATGAATTTAGTTCAAAGAAACCTGCGTTCGGTGATATGACTTCAGCCAAGGCTGAGATGGAATTGATTAAAGCTGTTCCAAATCCATACTATGGATTCTCAACCCTGGATAGGAGTAGTTCTGATAAATTTGTGACGTTTACGCATTTACCATTGAATTGCAATATCAAGATTTACACTCTTAACGGTGACTTGATAAAAACAATTACAAAAACAGGTGCAGGTGACCCGACATTCAACTCTACAGCTGAATGGAATCTTCAGAATGAAGATAAAGTCCCCGTTGCTTCTGGTATGTACGTGGCATTAATCGATGCTCCTAATATTGGAACAAAGATTTTGAAGCTTGCTATATTTACGTCACAAGAAAGAATTAATTTCTAAATTAAAATTGAAATCCAATGAAAAAGGATTTAATTAAAAATTTAAGGAGATTTTCAAAATGAAATTGAGTCAAACAAAAATAATACTAATCTTATTAGTAGTGATGTTTGCAGCAAGCATTTCTTATGCGGGTCCTAGAAAAAAATATGGAACCTCAGCTGCTCCTGAACTACTTATACCGGTTGGCTCAGTCGGAACATCGCTCCTCGGCTCGAATATGTCATACATCTCAGGCGTAGACGCAATGTATTGGAACCCTGCAGGTCTGGCTAATATTAAATCCAGAAATGCAGAAGCAATGTTCTCACATGTTACTTACTTTGCCGATATGAATATTGAATACGTTAGTGTTGCATCAAAGATAGGTAATCTTGGTGTTATCGGCGCTGGCGTTAAAGCATTCAACATCGGTGAGTTTGAACAGACAACCGAATATCAGCCGGAAGGTACCGGTGCTATTTTTAAACCTACTTATATTACTGCCAACCTGAGCTTCGCTCGCCAGATGACCGATAGGATCCGTTTCGGAACTAACGTTAAAGTCATCAGCGAATCCGTTGCAGACGTTTCTGCAACCGGCTATGCGTTCGACTTCGGTATTCAGTATAAAGGCGGTGAAACCGGATTTAACTTTGGTATCGCTATAAAGAACTTAGGACCTACGATGAGATTCAACGGTCCTGGGCTTGATAGGACTATCCAGGGTTTAAACGGACAAATTACAACTCAGAGAGTAGTACTGCAGGATTTCGATCTTCCTACTGCTCTCGACATAGGGATTTCCTGGGGCAAAATGTTCAAGAATGAAATGGGACTTACGCTTGCAGCTAGCTTTACTAACAATAGCTTCACAAGCGACGAGTTCAAATTCGGACTTGAATATACCTATAAAGAGATCTTTTATGTAAGAGGTGCATATAACTTTGAAGTTGATAAAGAAGGCGGACAGGACATTTCAATATTCGGTCCTTCAATCGGTGCTGGTATTCACTACCCGATTGGCGGTATCAATGTTGGATTTGACTATGCTTACAGATTTATCAATTCATCAGGAGATAAATTGAATTCTACTAATCAGTTCTTTACTGTCAGTTTAGGATTCTAATAGTAGTTTCTAAAATTATAAAAGGTAATCATAGTATCTATGGTTACCTTTTTGTTATTTTTTACACAAGTGGATGTAACAATAAAATTGATATCAATCATGAAAACACATAAATTCTTTTTAACGCTTGTTTTCTCTTTACTGTTTTTTGGCAATACATACTCTGCTGAAAATTTCTATTTTGATGCTGATTATTCCGTGTTCAGAAGCTCATCAGCAAAATCAATTCTCGAAGTCTATTTCTCATTTACTCAGAAAGGACTTATCTTCGTTAAAACAGGAAATGATTTTGTCGGTGCGGCAAATACACAGATTATAATATTCGATAATTCTGCATCGAAAGAAATATTCAATGAAACTTATGGTCTTCAATCTAAAGTCAGTGATTCATCAAAAGTTAAACTCGTTAGCAGATTAATAGGCCAGCAAAATCTGACGATTCCCAATGGTATTTATACATTAACATTTATCGGGTACGATCAGAATAATCAGAATCGTAAAGACACGATTAAACTTGAACTTAACCTTAACCAGTTTGATGAGTCGAAATCTTCATTAAGCTCGTTGCAGTTGGCTTCAAGGATAGATAAATCAAGCGATAGTTCAAGTATTTTCTTTAAAAATGGGTTGGAACTGACTCCCAATCCAAATGTTCTGTTTGGCAGCAACCTAAGCAAGCTTTACTATTATATAGAAGTTTACTATCCTTTAGTCGATTTTAGTTCTGACAGTGCAAATTTTTCTGTTGTAGTTACAGATCCGTCTGGAAAGTTGCTGTCTGAAAAGCGCAAAAGTGTTAACACTAAGAATAATGTTTATGCTGAAACCGGATTCTTTAACGTGGACTCTCTTCTAACAGGATCTTATTTAATTTCTGCAGCCTTGATAGACAATGTAACAGCGAAAAAAGTATCTCGGGAGAAGAAGTTTTACATATATAATAATTCTCCCAAAAAACAGGATTATACAAGCCCCGATGAAGAAGGTTTTATGCAGTCTGAATTTATTCTTCTTACGGAGAATCAGGTTGAAGATGAATTTAATAAACTGATTTACTTGAGAAATTCTGCCGATAATAAAGAGTGGGATAACCTGAAAACTCTCGATGATAAACGCAAATTTCTGTATAAGTTCTGGAAGAAAAAGGATACAAATCTTAATACTCCAAGGGTAGAATCGCGTGATGAGTTCTTTAAGAGAATCAAAGAAGCCAACAAACAGTTCAAGGAAAATTTTAAGGACGGCTGGAAATCTGACAGAGGCCGTATTTACGTGCTGTATGGTGCTCCAAGCGAAATAGAGAGACATTTTATGGAAGCTGATGTTAAAAATTATGAAATCTGGACTTATGATTTTTTTGAAGGGGGTACAATCTGTGTTTTCGGCGAAGTTCAGACTTCAGGCGAAGGTACTTATTTGCTCGTTCATTCAACAATGCGAAATGAATTCAAAGATCCGGACTGGTACGCAAAGCTGAAAAAATAACATGAGAAAGAATATATTCATCCTTGTAAATACTTTTGTCTTCTCGGTTCTGCTTTGGGTCTATGTTAACCTTAATCTGACTTATTCTTACGAAGTTAATATTCCCTTATCAGTAAGGTCTGCAAAATCCCAGGGAGTATCAAACGATATACCTGCATCAGTCGATGTTATACTTAAAGGTAAAGGCTGGAGTCTTTTAAAAATTCTCACAACTGGAAATCTTGAATATTATCTGGACCTCACCCAGTTTAAGAAGGATACCAAAGTTGACCTAATGCAGAATACAAACGAGGCATTAAACCTGCCCGTTGATGTTTACGTCCAGAATGTATCTCCCGGATTTATAGAGGTTATGTTTGACAACATGATTACAAAAATGGTCAGAGTTAAAAATAATACCTCCGTACAAACGAGGGATGGGTTTACTGTTATCGGCAGCGTTCTGCTTCGTCCGGATTCCGTAAAATTAACAGGCGCAAGTTCATCACTTTCAAAAATTAAATTCGTTCAGACTGAGTACATGGTTTTTAAGGATGTAAATACAAACATTAGCCGTGATGTAAAACTCATTGATACGCTTGGAAATCAGATAAAGATTGAACCTTCTGAAATTAATGTAAGCTATAAAGTTGAGCTTTCTGCCGAGAAAACTTTTGAGGATATAGAAGTAAATGTTTATGGTATTCCTTCTGATAAGGATGTACTGATTATCCCGCCAAAAATTTCGGTTACGCTCAGAGGCGGTGTCGAAGAGCTATCTAAGCTAACAGCTAAAGATTTAAACATCGGTATAAATTACAATCAGATAGAATCAGACGAACAAGGTGAGGTTGAACCGACTATCGAACTGTCCGATATCTTTACACTTATAAAAGTTCAGCCGCAGCGTTTCAAATATATTATTAAAAATAAGTCAACCGAGAATTGATAGAATATTTAAAGAGTGAATACCATAAACTGATAGTCGAGACAAAAACACTCGAATTCAGAATTGTATATATTTTCATGTCTGTTGCTATTATTGTGTTCTTGTCCATGACAGTTGCAAGCCCGTCTTTCTATTACGACCATTTCAGCAGGAATAGACTGGATTCAAGAATTTATTGGTTTTTAGTGGATGGCTCAATTATGTTTCTAATTCCGGTTCTTTCCATAAAATTTATTTTCAAAAAGAAGTTATCTGATTTTGGTTTTACACTTGGCGATAAGAAATTCGGTTTAATAACTTCTGCCATATTCTTCGCTTTTATGTTTGTAACAGTTTGGATTGTTTCTTCATCTTTGGAGTTTACTACAGCATATCCACAGGGCGGGGCTGAACTGAAAACAAACATTCAGCTTCTTTTCTTCTATGAATTCTGCATTCTTATTTATATGCTTGGATGGGAATTTCTGTGGCGCGGGTATATGTTGTTTGGACTCAAAGAAAAAATGGGATATTATACTATATTTATTCAAATGATTCCATTCTTTATCTTACACAAAGGAAAGCCTGAAATCGAACTTTTTGCGTCAATCTTTGCGGGAATTATTCTCGGTATTCAGGCGCTAAGGAGCAGGTCGTTCGTTTACAGCTGGATATTGCACTGGCTTGTTATGGTATCCATTGATACAATCTCTGTTCTTAGATTTCAATATAATTTTTATAAAATATTTTAATTCATAATATGAAATTAGCAGTTAATATCGATCATATCGCAACTATCAGGGAAGCTCGGGGTGAAATTGAACCCGATCCCGTAACAGCTTCGGCTGTTTGTGAACTTGCTGGTGCGGAGGGCATTGTCTGCCACCTTCGTGAAGATAGAAGGCATATAAATGACCGGGATGTAAGACTTTTACGCGAGACAGTAAAAACCAAGTTTGACCTTGAAATGGCTGCAACTGATGAAATGGCAAAGATAGCTTCTGATATATTACCCGACCTTGTTACTATTGTACCTGAAAATCGTAAAGAGCTTACTACTGAAGGCGGATTGAATATCTTATCCATTCAGTCAAAGCTTACCGACGTTATCTCTCAAATGAAAGAGAAGGAAATACTCGTCAGCTTGTTTGTTGACCCCAATCCGGAAGTTATTGACCTTGCACTCGAAGTTGGAGCAGATATTATAGAAATTCATACAGGTAAATATGCTAATTCAGTTGACGAAAAATCTCAAATAAAAGAACTTGGTAAAATTGCATCAGTTTCAAGAATGGCTGCTGAAATGGGATTGATTGTGACTGCAGGCCACGGTCTGAATTATTACAACATTCATCCTTTTCTTAATATTCCGGAAATTAGAGAAGTAAGCATCGGCCATGCTATAATCTCTCGTGCTGTCTTTACCGGTTTGCAAAAAGCTGTTGAAGATATGATAAAAATTATAAATAAGTTCTGATGCCGAGCAATCTTAAAGCTACTGACCTTGTAAAAGAATACAAACAGCGGACTGTCGTTAATAAAGTTACAATTGAAGTTAAGCAGGGTGAAATTGTCGGACTTCTCGGTCCCAATGGTGCAGGGAAGACAACTACTTTCTACATGATTTGCGGTATGATTCACCCGAATTCCGGAGAAATAGAACTTGACGGAGAAGATATCTCTAAATACCCCATGTTCAAAAGAGCTCAGGCAGGTATCGGATATCTTCCCCAGGAACCTTCAATCTTCAGAAAGATGACTGTCAGAGAAAATATTTTATCTATACTGCAGTTTATGAAAATGGATAAAGATGAAATGGAAGACAGGTGTGAAAAACTGCTTAAGGATTTTAATATAAAGAAAATTGAAGATTCAAAAGGCTTTACTTTGTCAGGAGGTGAAAGAAGGAGAACTGAAATTGCCCGGGCGCTCGCATCCAGTCCAAAATTTATCTTACTTGACGAACCATTCGCCGGAATAGACCCCATTGCTTCTGAAGATATTATGAAAATTGTTGCGCATCTTAAGGATAGGGGAATCGGTGTTCTTATAACTGACCACAACGTTCATGAGACTCTTTCAATTGTTGACAGAGCTTATATTCTAATTGAAGGTAAGATATTCCGTTCGGGTTCTGCTATAGAACTTGCATCCGATGAAAAAGTTAAAAAGCTTTACCTCGGTGAAAACTTCAGCCTCGACCGCTATCTCCAGGAATTCAAAAAACAATTATAATCTCAAGTTTTTTCCTAAACAAAATCTGTACACTCGCCTTCAGGAGTTTAATTCTGTCATATATTTCAATTTTTTGACATATATGTCAAAAATGCCGATTCTAACCTAAAATCATCATTTTCGTGTGTTATCCCATTAGCGAACAGTAGCCTCGCCTCTGCGTCTCGTCAACCTGTTGATAGCCTAATAGTGCGGATAAAGTGCGGTGATTTTGCGGTTGAAGTGCGGTGGATTTGCGGTGAAAGTGCGGTTGAAATGCGGTGTTATTGCGGTTGAATCTATTTTTTTCTTATTTTTCTAATTCTCAACGTCTGCTAACTTAAAATATACCATATTCATCAAACTCGCGTTCCTAAATAATATACAATAGTTGGAAGAAATTTGTTCCCCTAACTAATCTTTCTTTTTCCCGTTTGTTTTTTTCTCTTTTACAGCAGGTTTCTTCTCGGTTTTTGCTGTTGAAGTCGTATCCTTTTTATCAGTCTTATCCGTAGATGTCGAACTGCTCTTCTTTGCGTAATCTGTTAGATAAAAACCCGAGCCTTTAAAAATTAGTCCTGCCGGCATACTTACCATTTTCTTTAACGTATTATGTCCGCATTGGGGACACAATGTCATAGGTTCATCTTTCATTGATTGAAAAAACTCAAATGCGTTTCCGCAGTTTTCACATTTATAATCGTATGTCGGCATATAATACTTTTAGGTGTTTAAAAATTTATTCTTTGCTTTTTCGTATTCTTCCTGAGTTATAAGTTTATCATCAAGAGCCTTTTTAAGATCCTTCAGTTTATCATAACTGATTCCAGATTTATTTTGTTCCTTTGCATCAGAGTTTGCAGAGATAGCAACTTCTTCATTTAACAGTTCTTTTACTCTTAGAATTCTCTTAAGTCCGTCACCTGACAATTTTGAAAATGAATCAGGATTGTTCTTTAATTTCTGCACTTTTGATATATATTTATCTCTTTCCTCTTCAGGAATACTGTTTTCAACTTTTCTTGCCAGTTCTCTTACTACCTTATACTGGTATGTTTCATTCTTCTTCTTTGCTTCTCCTGAAATGGCAATTTCTTCTAACTTATACACATTTTCAAAATAATACTCATATATTAAAAGTAACTCAGCATATTTGTTTCTTTTTAATATTTCTTTTTCAACACTTTCTGCCTTCTTTAGAATTTTATTCCTTAGCGAATCATGCCCGTCTTCATCGTATAATCTGTTTATAAGCCTTGATTCAATCCCAAGTTGTTCTGTTCTTTTTACTGTTATACCTTCCGGCAGCGTAAAGCTGTAAACGCCTTTTTTCTGTCCTGTTATCGAATCAGTTTCTGTGGCGATTTCAAAAAGGTCAAATATAAGACCCATTATGAATGCTTTGTAAGATTCATTATACCTGATTTTCTCTTCAAGTGAAAG
>JBHELA010000130.1:0-8065 GCA_041859005.1 Ignavibacteria bacterium | reverse complement strand
CACGGCAATGGATGCCGCGTCAGAATCCGCTCGTATGGGAGCCGAAAAAGTAACACTTGCATACAGAAGGTCGAGAGAAGATATGGGTGCGTATGAATTTGAATACGACCTTGCAAAGAGTGTAGGAGTGAAGGCATACTTTAATACAGCACCTGTTGAGATTCTGGGTGATGAAAAAGTAACAGGAGTGAAATGTATAAAGACAGAGACAAAAGATGGGAAGCTGAAAACAATTAAAGGAAGCGAATTCACTGAAGAATGTGATATGGTAATTAAAGCCACCGGGCAATCGAGACATTTTGAGCTTTATGAGAATATAAATAATCTTGAGGTAGATGATTTTGGGAGAATTGTTGTAGATGATAGTTATTGTACTACTAATCCAAAATACTATGCAGCCGGCGATGCAGTCAACGGAGGGAAGGAAGTTGTGAATTCTGTAGCAGAAGGAAAGAGAGCTGCCAAGGCAATTATTTCGTTGTTAGGTTAAGAGATTTGCACACTGATTAACACTGAAATAATATGATGGACACTGATAGAGAATTTAATTTAAGAATAAAGTAATCAATAAATTTTTATAATGAGCAATCAAAACGAAAATCGAAAAACGTATAACGGGAAACTATTCTCAAATTTAGCAGGGATTAAATCACCAAATCCATTCTGGCTGGCATCAGCCCCTCCAACAAACTCAGGATATCAGATAATGAAAGCCTTTGATACGGGATGGGGAGGTGCAGTATGGAAGACAATGGGTATTCCGGTTGTAAATACATCAAGCAGATATGGTGCATTCAATTACAAAGGAAACCGAATGTCAGGATTTAACAACATTGAGTTAATTTCTGACAGAACACTTGCAGATAATTTACGTGAGATTGAAGAGGTAAAGAAATATTTTCCTGACAATGCAGTAATAGGGTCCTTAATGGTTCAATCTAAAGAGGAATGGCATCAAATTGTGAAAGATGTTGAGAATGCAGGTGTTGACGGGATAGAACTTAATTTCGGCTGTCCTCATGGGATGTGCGAAAGAGGTATGGGTTCTGCAGTAGGACAAGATCCTAAAGTGCTTGAACTGATAACTTCATGGGTAATGGAAGTAGCAAAGGTGCCTGTAATAGTGAAACTTTCGCCTAATGTTTCGCATATTGAGGACCCGGCAATTGCAGCAAAGCTCGGGGGAGCGAATGCAGTTTCACTTATTAATACAATACAAAGTATAATTGGAGTTGATATAGATAATTTCGTCCCATATCCGACTGTTGACGGAAAGAGCACTAACGGGGGTTACTGTGGGCCTGCTGTAAAACCGATTGCATTGAATATGGTGAAGAATGTTGCAAAGATTCCGGATTACAATCTTCCGATTTCGGGAATAGGTGGAATAGAAAACTGGAGAGATGCGGTTGAATTTATTTTAATGGGAGCAACTAATGTACAAGTATGCACAGCAGTGATGCACTACGGGTTCGGGATAATAAGGGAAATGGTATCGGGTCTTGAGCAATTCATGTCAGACAAAGGATTTAATTCCATAAATGAAATGATAGGAAAAGCTTTACCAAACGTAAGGAAATGGGAGAACCTGAATTTAAAATATAAGATAATTGCTGAAATTGATGATAAAAAATGTATTGGTTGTCAGTTGTGTTACATTGCTTGCGAGGATGGTGCGCATCAGGCGATTAAACTTCAGGAAAACGGTGAGAGCAGGATCCCGCAAATAATTGATGAGAACTGCGTTGGCTGTAATTTATGTTCATTAGTATGCCCTGTTGAAAGCTGTATAACAATGGTAAGAAAAGACAAGGGAGAGGAAGAATTAACGTGGCAGGAACGAACAGATATGGGTGATATTCCGACAACGTTTAATGATGAAAAAGCAGGCGGTCATGGACATTTTGTACCTGAACCGAAAAAAGCTATAGAATACAGATTGTAATATTATTTTGCCCTTAGATACTGCAGAGGATATTCTGCATCAACATTAAGTTCTTTTGCTGCATTTGATGACCAGTAAGGGTTCCTGAGCATTTCCCTACCGAGCAAAACAATATCTGCTTTGTTTTCGGAAATAATCTCTTCTGCCTGAGCAGCCTTTGTTATTAGTCCAACTGCACATGTAAGCATCTCCGCTTCCTTTTTGATTTGCGACGCAAAGGGAACCTGATAACCGGGGGCTATTGGAATTTTAGCACTGCTAATATTTCCGCCGCTTGAACAATCTATTAAATCGACACCTTCTTCCTTTAGTAATTTTGCAAGTCTGACAGAGTCATTAATATTCCAACCACCTTCTGCCCAATCGGTGCATGACAAACGTACGAACAGCGGTACAACGTCCGCAATAACAGATCTCACTGCACGAGTTATTTCAAGAGCAAGTTTGCATCTATTCTCAAAACTACCACCATATTTATCTATTCTTATGTTAGATAGCGGTGAAAGAAATTCATGTACAAGGTATCCATGCGCAAAATGAAGTTCAATTGTTTTATATCCTGCAAGAACTGCTCTCAGCGATGCCTGTTTAAAATCCACAACAATTTTCTTAATATCATCTTCCGACATTTCAGCGGGGGCAGAATACTTATCAGAGAAAGCAATTGCGGAAGGTGCATAAGTTTTCCATGCTCCCTCCTCTTTGCTCAACGAGCGGGCTTCTTCCCAACCTTTCGTTGCAGAAGCTTTTCTTCCTGCATGAGCAAGCTGAATACCGGGAATACAATTATGAGAAGAGATATAAGTTGTCAACTTTTTATAAGCAACTAACTGGTCATCAGTCCAAATACCAAGGTCTCCATATGAGATTCTTCCTTCCGGAGAAACCGCTGTAGCTTCCTGAATGATAAGCCCTGTGCCTGCTACAGCACGGGAACCGTAGTGAACAAAATGCCATTCCCCCGGAAAACCATCAACTGCTGAATACTGACACATAGGCGAAACTGCAATCCTGTTTTTGAAAACAACGTTACGAATTTTTAAGGGTGAAAAAAGTTTGCTCATAATGATAATTAATTACTTCAAAATCAGAAATAATTGGTTAAGATTAAAGTTATTAGTGAATGATTAAAGAATAAAGGACTTATCACTTAGTTTCTTTGTTATTTGAAAAACGAAATTGCGAATAGAAATGAATGTGTTTTTGTTCATTTAAAATCACTTTTCTGAACTGACCCAAACCCACAGAAGCCCAAAAAACCGCATTTTTGAGCAAATTCTCGGGTCGGGTACTTCGAAATCGCATCCGGGTTCTTCGAAATCGCATCCGGGTTCTTCGAAATCGCATCCGGGTTCTTCGATAACGTATCCGCGTTCTTCGAAATCGTATCCACGTTCTTCGAAATCGCATCCGCACTCTTCGAAATCGTATTAGCACTCTTCGAAATCGCATCCGCACTCATCGAAATCACATCCGCACTCTTCGAAATCGCATCCGCACTCTTCGGAATTACATCCGACCTCGGAATTACCATTTCAAAGAATAGAAAATAAACCAAAACACAGATTTATAATTTCAATTCTACTTGTAACATTATCTTTAGGTAAAGGAAATAAATAGTGCATTTCATTTTCAAAACAAACTTAATATATTTGTACTGTTGTTATGAAACATCCTGCCTTTAACAGGCTACATATTGTAAATAAATTTGACTTATCATTTTTGTCAACAGAAAGAAATTTTCCATATATGGAAACATTATATTATTCTCGAAAGATAAATACATTTATAATTATACTATGAAAAAGAAATTATTAATAAGAGATTTAACACTTCGCGACGGACAGCAATCATCATTTGCAACACGAATGACGCAGAAACAAATTGACCTAGTACTTCCACTTTATAAAGATGCGGATTTTTATGCGGCAGAGGTATGGGGTGGTGCGGTTCCAGATTCGATTATGAGATATTTGAATGAAGACCCATGGGACAGACTTGAGAAGATTAAAGCAGGGTTTGGCACAAAGACAAAACTTACAGCACTTTCAAGAGGAAGAAATCTGTTCGGATATTCGCCTTATCCTGAGGATGTAATCGAAGGTTTCAACAGGCTTGCGATAAAAAGCGGAATAGATATTATGAGGATATTTGATGCATTGAATGACCTTGATAATATGCAGACTACGATTGATTACGTAAAAGCAAACGGCGGTATTGCGGATTGCGCTGTTTGTTACACTGTTGACCCTAATTTTACTTTTGCCGACAGGTTGAAGGGGATGTTTTCCGGCACTAAGATCCCGCCAAAGATTTTTACAGTTGATTATTTTGTAGAGAAAGCAAAGCAGCTCGAGAGAATGGGCGCGGATATTATATCCATAAAAGACATGGCAGGATTAATACCACCAGACGTTGCATCACCATTAATAAAGAGATTAAAAGCTGAGACAAAAGTACCTATTGACCTGCATACACATTGCACACCCGGTTACGGACTGGCATGCGCAATAGTTTCGATAGTAAATGATGTTGATATAGTTGATACAGTAATAGGAAACTTTGCAGGAGGACCTGCGGCACCAGCATTTGAACTTGTTCAGATTTTCTGCGACAAGCTTGGCATTGATACGGGAGTAAATCTTAACAAGGTTACAGAAATTAACAAGCATTTATTCACTATAAGAAAAGAACTTGATAAGTTTGACGAGAAGAAACAGTTCCCATATGACATAGATATTGCAAATTACACTTTAACAAACGAGCAAAACGAATTATTTAACAAGGCTATAGATGCGGCGAAGAATGACAGGATTGATGAGACAACTTCATTATGTCAGGAAATAGAAAAGATGTACAATTACTGTGAGCCGGATGAGATTGTAAAGGCGGCTCAGATACCCGGCGGAATGTACACAAACATGTTAGCTCAGTTAAAACAAATGAAGCTTGACCACCTGCTGGAAAAGGTTTTAAGGACTGTTCCAAGAGTAAGGCTTGATTCAGGATTACCGCCACTTGTAACACCGACAAGCCAGATTGTTGGCGTACAGGCAGTTTACAGCATCGTCTCTGAAAACAAAGGAGAAGAGTTTTACAGCAACAAGTCAACACAGTTCGTGAATCTTGTACAGGGAGTTTATGGAAAGACACCTTATCCAGTAGATCCTAATTTCAGAGAAATGATTTGCGGAAATAGAGATGAAAGTCCGTATGATGTATCATTATATAAGAAGCAGGATAATCCGACACTGCCGGAGTTTGAGGATGTTAGATTAGCGAAGAACGAAAAAGAGGAACTGCTCCTGGAGCTCTTCCCAGCAGTAGCAGCGGGATTTTTGAGAAACAAGAGAGAAGTAGAGTATAAAAAGATTTTAGCGGAGCTGAGGGCTTTAGAAGAAATTGAAGAACGACAAGTGCATAAGGAGGCGGAGATTTACAATTCGCTTAGTGATGATGCGAAGAAGACAAAACTTCTTGAGGGGCTTTACAACAACTGGTAGAACAAGAACATTTTAAAATATATTTTAATTTAACGGAGTTACAATGTCAATAAATGAGAAAATAAAAGAACTATTTGACCTGCGTGACCAAGCCAGGTTAGGCGGCGGTGAAAAGAGAATTAAAGCCCAGCACAGAAAAGGCAAACTTACTGCAAGAGAAAGAATAGACCTCCTGCTCGACGACGGAAGTTTTGAAGAGTTTGATATGTTTGTATCTCACAGATGCATTGATTTTGGTCTTGAGGAAGAAACATATTTATCTGACGGAGTTGTAACGGGATACGGTACGATTGACGGAAGGCTTGTTTACGTATTTTCACAGGACTTTACTGTTTTCGGCGGTTCACTTTCGGAGATGTATGCACAGAAGATTTGCAAGGTTATGGATATGGCGATGAAAGTAGGTGCTCCTGTAGTTGGTATAAACGATTCAGGCGGAGCAAGAATTCAGGAAGGTGTTAAATCGCTCGGCGGATATGCTGATATATTTCAGCGTAATGTACTGGCATCAGGTGTAATACCGCAGATATCGGCAGTATTCGGTCCATGCGCAGGCGGTGCAGTATACTCCCCTGCTTTAACTGATTTTATTATAATGTCCAAACAAACAGGTTATATGTTTATAACAGGACCAAAGGTTGTGAAGACAGTTACAGGTGAGGCAGTAACAGATGAAGAACTTGGCGGTGCTTACATTCATGCAACAAAATCGGGAGTTTCGCATTTTACTGTTAACAATGAAGAAGACGGCATAATGCTAATAAGAAAACTTCTTTCTTACCTGCCACAAAATAATTTTGAAGATCCGCCATCGTATCCATGCACTGACCCGATTGACAGAATTGAAGACTCACTAAATGAGGTTATTCCAGATAGTTCGAATAAACCATATGACATAGTAGATGTAATTGACTCTATAGTTGACGACGGTGAATTTCTTGAAGTACAGGCAGGTTATGCAAGAAATATAGTAACGGGATTTGCAAGAATGAATGGTTCGACAGTGGGAATAGTAGGAAACCAGCCCAAGTATCTTGCAGGTGTACTTGATATATCGGCATCAAGAAAAGCTGCAAGGTTTGTAAGATTCTGCGATGCATTCAATATACCGATTGTAACTCTTGTTGACGTTCCGGGATATTTGCCAGGTACAGCACAGGAATACGGCGGTATTATAATACACGGAGCAAAACTACTTTATGCTTATGCAGAAGCGACTGTACCGAAAGTAACAGTAATACTCCGTAAAGCATACGGCGGAGCTTATGACGTAATGGGTTCCAAACATTTAAGAGGCGACCTAAACTATGCGTGGCCGACAGCAGAGATTTCAGTAATGGGACCGAAAGGTGCAATTGAAGTACTTTATTTCCGTGAGTTAAAGGAAATAACAGACGAAAAGGAAAAAGCAAAATTTATTGCCGAAAAGGAAGCAGAATACAGGAATAAATTTGCGACACCATACGAAGCAGCAAAGTACGGATACATAGATGATGTTATAGAACCGCGTAACACGAGGTTCAGAATAATTAAGGCACTGCAGTCTCTTGTTACAAAGAAAGAGACCAATCCGCCGAAAAAGCATTCTAATTTACCATTATAAGAGACAGTATGAGACTATTAAAAAAGAAACCACAGGCAAAAGCAAAAACTGAAGTAAAACCTCCAGCGGCAAAAACTGCGAAGAAATCGAATGAAGAAGAAATTGCAACGGCGATAGCTACTGCAATATATCTTTACACACAGCAACAGTTCAACGACAAGCAGGACCTTAAAATGACAATCAAAAGAACAGACAGGCCTTATACACCATGGAGCCAGAAGATTTACATGATGAGAAAATGGCCTCGTTAAAAATTAATAATAAATAAAATGAAGAATTTTAAAATAACAGTCAACAATAATACTTACGATATAAACGTTCTAACATTTGAGAACACAAAAGTTAAAGTCGAAGTAAATGGTAAGCCCTTCGAAGTAGGGATTGAGAAACCTGAAGCCGCAGGAAAGACTCCAACACTCGTAAGGGAAAAAGCAAGTACGGGCGGTGACTCGACGAAGTCAACAGCTTTAACAAGCTCCCCTACAGAGAGAAAGGGTGCAGGCGTGATGAAAGCACCGTTACCCGGGACAATAATTAAAGTGTTCGTAAAAGTCGGTGATGAGGTTAAGGTCGGCACGAATCTGCTTACATGGGAAGCCATGAAGATGGAAAACAATTTAACATCCGACAGAGAAGGAAAAATAAAAACCTTGAAAGTTAAACCCGGTGATAATATATTGGAGGGAGATATTTTAGTAGAAATTGAATAAATAGTTTCTTACATATCCAATCATACGATTCCTATCGTATTTACTTTCACGAGGGTAAACCTATATGGGGAGGTTTACCCTTTAATTTTACACCAATTGTGTTTGCTTATCAAAATCTAATTTTATATTTTAAATATCTAAATTTTAAAACTTAAAAGATTTTAATGAGATTATTCTTACTCCTATTACTGTTAACATATGCTTTTTCGAATATTAACAGCCAGCATTTGGAACAGCCCGATTATTCGAAATTTGAATCCAGAGTATTTCCACCTTCAAATTATTCTTTTTCACCTTTAAACAC
>JBHELA010000077.1:0-23845 GCA_041859005.1 Ignavibacteria bacterium | reverse complement strand
AAGCATTTCGTTTATTTCTTCAGATGCATTTTCTTCGAATTTTTCAAAATCTGATTCGCTCGAGAAAAGGAATATTTCTGTAAACTCATTTAGCTTTTTTGCGTCTTCAAAGACCATATATTTTTCAATTCCATCCTTAGCATAATAAGCCTTTATTTTTCCGAGAAGTTCAAGATATTCTGCCCTCTTTTGCTCAAATATTGAGTATTTTATTTCGAATAATATGTTCATAAAGTATATATTAATTTTTATAAAAATAATTAAGTAATACTTTAAAGTAAAGTTAATTCAATTAATTCGTTGAATTAATAAATATCTGTATATGTTGTGTTTATAAATCGACTCAGATAATATTATGCAAGAAAAACCAAATAACTTAATAAACGAAAAAAGTCCATATCTACTGCAGCATGCTTTCAATCCAGTAAATTGGAATGCATGGAATAATGAAACTATTCAGCTTGCAAAAACTCTAGATAAACCAATTTTTCTTTCCATAGGATATTCTACTTGTTACTGGTGTCATGTAATGGAAAGGGAATGTTTCGAAAATCATGACATTGCAGCATTAATGAATGAGACTTTTGTTAATATTAAAGTTGACCGTGAAGAGATGCCGGATATTGACAGGATTTATATGTCAGCACTTCAATCTATGACAGGTTCAGGAGGATGGCCGATGAGTATGTTTCTTACCCCTGACCTCAAACCTTTCTACGGAGCAACTTATATACCTCCGAAATCAAAATACGGAAGGGCGGGAATTGAAGATATTATAAATCAAATAGACAATCTCTGGAAAAACAAGAGAGATGATTTAATAAACAGTTCGGAGAAAATTACCAAACTATTAGATAACAATCATAAATCCGAACGGAAACAGCTCGACGACACAATATTTGATTCCGCATATGTTCAGAGCCTTAATCTTTTTGATGAAGAATTTGGAGGATTTGGTTCAGGGAATAAATTTCCAAGACCAGTAATTCTCGATTTTCTACTCAAATATTATTATCATACTAAAGAAATAAAGGCACTGGATATGGTTACATACACTCTCAAAAAGATGTATGAAGGAGGGATATTCGATAATATTGATAAAGGTTTTCACAGATATTCAGTGGACAAGTACTGGCGGGTTCCACATTTTGAAAAGATGTTATATGATCAGGCACAGATATCAAACACATATTTTGATGCGTATTCACTCACACAAGAGCAGTCATTTTTAGATGCCGGGAACGGGACACTTCAATATGTTATGAATTTTCTCGTTGATTCGAAGGGCGGATTTTATTCTGCGGAAGATGCAGAAAGCGCCATATCATACGAAAAACCTAATCAGAAACAGGAAGGATTTTTCTATCTCTGGGAAAAAGATGAAATTAACAGTATTGCACCAAAAGAAAATGCAGATTTATTTAATGAATATTTCGGTGTTGTTCACAAGGGAAATACAATTTCAGATCCGCACGGGATTTTTGGAACAACTAATGTTTTGTATAAGACAGATGACTTATACGAAGTCGCTAAAAGGAACAACATTTCAATTAATGAAGCGGAATCAATAATTAAAGAAACATTATCATTACTCAAAAAGCAAAGGGATAAGCGTCCGCGACCATTTCTTGATAAAAAGATACTAACGACCTGGAATTCACTGATGATATCCTCATTTGTTAAGGGCTATATGGTAACCGAAAACGAAGAGTACAAGAAAACAGCCGTACGTGCTGTCAGTTTCCTTATCTACAACCTTTACAAAGAAGGAGAAGAGAAACTTTATCACAGATACATTGACGGTGAAGTGAAATTTGACGGAGGCCTTGATGACTATGCATTTCTGATAAAAGCCTTACTTGATTTTCACAACATATCATTCAGCGGTAAACTTATAACAATAGCAAAGAAACTTACTGAGCAAGCTATCATAAGGTTTTATGACAAGGAAAACGGTGGTTTTTTTGATTCTGAAAAACGAAATGATGTAATATTGCAAACAAAGGAAATTTATGATGGAGCAGAGCCTTCGGGTAATTCGGTTATGGCTGATAATCTAACACGCTTATTTGCAATTTTCAAAGATGACAGATATTATAAACTTGCCGAAGAAAGTTATGAAACATTTTATTCAAAAGCCGAGAGTTCTCCTTTTTCAAGCCCTTACTTTTTATCTTCACTCTTTAACTTTTTAAAATATAATACAAGTATTATATTGAGTGGAAATTTACGCTCAGAATTGTTTATCGAACTTCATTCGGCGGTTATGAAGAAGTATTTACCGAACAAAAATCTTATATATTTCAACAATATTTCGGCAAAATTAATACCCTACCTGAATGATATAGTAAAAGATGCTGATTCTGAAAAGGTTTTCGTGTGCGAAAATTTCACATGTAATTTACCCGTTTCTACAACAAACGAATTAAATAATTTATTAAATAAAATAAGGAAATAGTCATGGCGTTCGACACAGATTTAATAAAGAATGTTTATAAGAATTTTAGTGATAAAGTTTCAAAAGCACGTAAGTTACTCGGAAGAGAAATGACATATACGGAAAAAATTCTATATACTCATCTATGGGACATTAATTACAACAGACCTTATGAAAGAGGTAATGATTTTGTTGATTTTAAACCAGACCGGGTCGCGATGCAGGATGCAACTGCTCAGATGGCTCTCCTTCAGTTTATGTCTGCAAATATGCCTAAAGTTGCAGTACCATCTACAGTCCACTGTGACCACTTAATTCAAGCTGATGCGGGTGCTGAAAAAGATTTATACAGAGCTGTTACTGATAACAAGGAAGTTTATGATTTTCTTGAATCTGTGTCGGCGAAATACGGAATCGGATTCTGGAAACCAGGTTCAGGAATTATACATCAGGTTGTTTTAGAGAACTATGCATTTCCAGGCGGAATGATGATAGGTACGGACTCACACACTCCAAACGCAGGCGGTCTCGGTATGATAGCAATAGGAGTTGGCGGTGCCGATGTAGTTGATGTAATGGCAGGTTTTCCGTGGGAGTTAAAATTTCCAAAGTTAATTGGAGTAAAGCTTACCGGTAATTTAAACGGATGGGCTTCGCCTAAGGATGTGATTCTCAAACTTGCAGGAATACTGACTGTAAAAGGCGGCACGGGTGCAATTGTGGAATATTTCGGTGAAGGAACAAAATCTTTATCTTGTACAGGAAAAGGAACAATATGCAATATGGGAGCTGAAATAGGTGCAACAACATCTATATTCCCTTACGATGAAAAGATGTCAGAATACTTAAGAATGACGGGAAGGAAAGAAATTGCAGACGCAGCGGATTCAATTAAAGACTGTTTAACTTATGACGAAGGCTCTGATAAATATTATGATAGTGTTATAGAAATAAATCTTTCTGAACTTGAACCTTACATAAACGGTCCATTCACTCCTGACCTTGCCCGTACAATTTCTGAATTCAAAGAAGCAGTGATAAAGCATGAATATCCCGAAGAACTCAAAGTCGGTTTAATAGGAAGCTGTACAAATTCCTCGTATGAAGATATGGAGCGAGCTGCTTCTGTAGCAAAACAAGCATTAGAAAATGGTCTTACTGCAAAATCAGAATTCGTAATCACACCAGGCTCAGAACAAATTCGGGCAACTATCGAACGCGACGGACAACTGGAAGTTTTCACCAAAATCGGAGGTGTAGTACTTGCTAATGCTTGCGGACCGTGCATAGGACAGTGGAAACGACATGATGTAAAAGATGGTGAAATGAACTCAATAATCACATCGTACAACAGAAATTTCTCAAAACGAAACGACGGAAATTCAGCAACACATTCATTTGTTGCATCCCCTGAAATTGTGACAGCACTGGCACTCGCAGGAAGAATTACTTTTAATCCTCTCACAGACACGATAAAAAATGCAGACGGAAAAGAAGTCAAGTTAACCCCGCCAAAAGGAACCGAACTTCCTATAAATGGATTTGACCCCGGAAACTCAGGATTTATAAAGCCTCCGGAAGACGGTTCAAAGATAAAAGTAATAGTTGAAAAAGACAGCAGCCGGCTGCAAATACTTGAAGCATTTAAAGCTCCGAATTTAAGGAGTGATTTCCAAAACATGAGATTACTTTTAAAAGCCGAAGGAAAATGTACGACAGATCATATTTCTATGGCAGGACCGTGGTTGAAATACAGGGGACATCTTGATAACATTTCAAATAATATGTTTATAGGAGCAATAAACTTTTTTAACGATAGAATGAACTCTGTTAAAAACTTTGTTACAGGAGTTTATGAAGAAGTACCAAAGACAGCACGAGATTATAAATCAAAAGGAATCCCCTGGGTAGTTGTTGGAGAAGAAAATTACGGTGAAGGTTCTTCTCGTGAGCATGCTGCTATGGAACCCAGATTCCTCGGAGGAAAAGCAATCATCGTTAAATCATTTGCGCGAATTCATGAAACAAACCTTAAGAAACAGGGAATGCTCCCGCTTACATTTGCAAACCGTGATGATTATGATTTAATAAATGAGAATGACACAATTACACTCGAATTAAATAATTTCGCTCCGGGTGGTCAAATAAAAGCTATAATAAACCATAGCGATAACACGCATCAGGAAATAATGTTAAACCATACATTCAACGAGCAGCAAATTGAATGGTTTAAAGCAGGCTCCGCATTAAACATAATTTCCGGAAATAAATAAACATACTTTTACATATCTAAATAAACACTCTGTCCGATTTCTGACAGAGTGTTTTTGTTTTAAAAAGATTTTTGGAACTAATATCCTGCCATTTTTTAAAACCCAAATTTACGCTTCGAGCATAGTATTGACTTTTGTAATTAAACTCAATAAGTTTATGTTATTTCCCTTAGTTTGAAAGCCCTGAACGACGGCATAGGAGATATATTGGCACCTGTAGAGAATGCGAGAACAGCACGTGATACCGCACTCTACGCCGATAAAACGGGAATAATAGATATTTCACTTGCATGCAAAGATTACGTGCAAGGTGCTTTTGAAACAAATTCACCGCAGTCAAAAATGGTTAGGGGGTTGGAATTCACGAGAAAGAAGAAGTCAGCATAATTAATCCGTTTGCTGGAGGAATTCAGTTTTTGAATCAGATTTAAAGGATTATGGGCGGGCAGGTTGCGATTATCGTCAGTCAGATTGCATTTTTGAACACTCATAATCATTCTTTTACAAAACAAAATAGTAATCTGATAAACCGGAATGCCTTATCGAACAACCCGAATGCGATAATTATGAACCGGAATGCGATAATGAAGGACCCGAATGAGATATTGATGAACCGGAACGCAATATCCGAGAACCCGAATGCGATTCTGAAATACCGGAATGCGATATCCGAGAACCGGAATGTAATATCCGAGAACCGGAATGCGATATCCGAGAATCGGAATGCGATATCCGAGAACCGGAATGACTTTCTGAGGTACCGGAATGCCTTTCTGAGGTACCCGACCCGAGAATTTGCTCAAAAATGCAGTTTTTGGGATTCAGACAGATTTTGTCTTTCCCCGGATTTCTGGCTGAAATTCCGCCAAGTGTAGAAAAAATGGACAAAAATGGTGGATTTTACTTATGCGTAAAATATAGTATCTTTGAAAAGAACTGAGATTTAGAAACGTTATTGGCTTTAATAGTAAATATACTAAAAATATGATTATCGTTCAAATATTAATATCAATAGTGTTTTACTTCATTTTAATGTTGTTAAGCATAAACCTGATCGGGCTACTGGTTAGAGGCTTATTCACTAATCCAGAACTTAAAAAACTGAAATCAGAAGGTTATGATTTTATTAATCAAGAAATTGAAAAAGATGAACGAGCTAATAAATGGCTTACTCTCATCGTGTTTTTAGGCATTATTGGTTATATTTATGCAACATTTCATTTTTGGAATATTGGAGTTACTGCTGTCGCATTATTATTAATGTTATCAAGAATTCCAGATTTGCTAAAGGAAATTAAAACAGGTAAAAAAATCACAAAAAGTTTTGCGTGGTCTACGCCCAAAACTGCTTTATTATACATTGCTACTTTTTTAGACATCGTAGCCCTGCCAGCTTTATATTATTTTCTTTATCACTTTTAACAATGTTAATTTGAATTAGTAGTACAAAAATGAAAATTTTTAGAAATAAGAAGATTGAGATAATAAATAAACTAAATCCAAAAAACGGTGATATGACAACTAAAATTAATGAACGTCCTAGAATTTGTTGTTTTGATATTGACAATAAAGATCTAGAATTATTGAAGCACTCAGGATTTAATATTTACAACGGTACACTTGGAAATAAAATAAAAGTTCCTAATACGAAGATTCATGATAATCATCAACTTTTATTAAAGTTTGATTTTCCTACCAATTTGAATGAATATGATATCATAATTGTAGATTTAGAAAACAATAAAATTATTGATTATAAGCCAGAAGATCATAATAGAAAAATACATACAGGAAAAACAGCATTTTCATTACTCTGTAGCTATCCTGAAACAATTTTTGACCCAAGACCATTAAGTAGCTATTTATTAAATAGTAAGTTAAGACAAATTGGAGAAAGAAAGCATATCATTATAACATTTACTACAAGTTCTTTTGAAGTTGAATATGAAACTGTGGAAATAACTGAATATTCTTCTAATCGACAGAATGTTGAAAAATATAACATATACTCCTTCTTAGGTTTTCCACCGCTTTCAGACTCGAAGTATGGAAAAGAAATGGTAGTATGCAAAATCAGAGAGGATTTTAAAAATTTACTCGATATTAATCTTTCAAAGATGAACTATAATCAGACATTTCATCATCCAAGAAAATGGGAAAAAAACGGGCATATACCTAATCCGAGTTTTATTCCATTAGTTGAAAATTCTAGTGGTGACATTGTATCAATATGCGAATCTAGAGATAATTCAATTATATTTTATTTTCCTCAAATTAAAGAAAAGGGTGAATTTCTTATTACATTTTTAACAAAAATTGCACCTGAAATTTTTCCAGAGTTATTTCCATTTTCGACTACATTCAGTTGGAAAAATAATGAAGAATATTGGTTACCAAACCATAAGGAATTATTGAAAGATAAGACAAAATTTGAAAAAGAATATGAAGAAAAAATGAAATTAAAAAATAACGATATTTCTCAAAATATTGAGAAATATGCTTTTCTTCATAATCTTTTAACTGAAACAGGAGATAAATTAGTTGATGCAATTATAGAATTCCTAAAATGGTTAGGATTTGAACATGTTAAAAAGTTTGATGACGCAAATACAAATTCAACATTACTTGAGGAAGATATTCAGATTCAGTTATCTAATGGTTTGTTGATTATAGAATGTAAAGGAATTGGAGGAACATCTACGGATTCGGATTGCAATCAAATTTCGAAAATAAAGCATAGGAGATGCAAAGAAAGAAATAATTTTGACGTTTATGCATTGTATATTGTTAACCATCAACGATATTTACCACCTTTAAGTCGCCAAAATCCACCATTTTCCGAAATACAAATACAAGACGCCATCAATGATGAAAGAGGTTTATTAACAACATGGCAATTATTTAATCTCTATTATGATATTGAAAACGGAATATTAGAAAAGCAAATCGCATGTAATGCACTATTGAAATTTGGATTTATTGAGTTTAGACCTTCTAATATATCGTTAATAGATGAGCCAAAAGAGTTCTTTAAGGAAGGTTCCATTTGTATTATAAATATAACAAACGTAGAATTAAGTATTGGTGAGGAAGTATTGATAGAGAAAAATGGGAAATTTACAAAGTCTATCATTGAAGGAATTCAAGTAAATGACAAACCTGTTACAAGAGCGGATACAGGTGAAATTGGTCTTCAACTTAGTGTTTCTATTAAGAAAAAATCAAAACTATGGAAAAAAGCCAACATGTAACAGTTGGAATATTTTATAGCAGTGATAATATGGGTTTTACCATTTCCGTATCTAATAAATTTACGTGTAATAAAACAAGTAATTCTTATTAATAGGCAGCAATATATTCCGTCAATCCGTTGGTCTAAAAGTATCAACTAAATAAAATATAGAAATGAAAGAATTAATTTGGGAAGAAAGCAAAATCACGGTAAAAGGCGAATATCAAACTCTATATGGAATATATGTCATAAGGGAAAATAAAAATATTATTCGTATTGGTGAAAGTGCATCTGGATTTAAAAGGATAAAAGGTGGATTTTCTCAACCGTTTGATCTAAATAGAAAAGGTAAAAATATCAAAAATTATTACGCTTATCATTGGCGTGAATATTATAATAGATTAGAGATTGATTATTTTGATTTAAAGAATCAAGATTTCGAAAAAAATGATTATAGAAGATCTCTAGAAGCTGAATTAACATTTCAGGTGAGGTTAAATATTAAAAAATGGCCTGAAGCAATGACTGAGGTACATTTTTCTGAAAAATATAGAACAGAAAAACTAATAATAGAAAATTGCAAAAATATTCTTAAAATGTACGGAATGAAGTTTAAATCAAGAATATGAGATACAACTCTTAACAAAGAACAGCGGGGTCAAGTGATGTTTCAACTTTGATTCTCACTCAGGTTTTCACCCCGAAATAAACTCTCCCTTAAATATCCTTTTCTTATGTCCTTACTTCAAAAGCATCATCTTTTTAGTGATGGTGAAATTATTTTCTGCCTGCAGTCTGTAAAATAATACGCCTGATGGAATGTTTGAGTGCTCGGAAATATTGAAAGTATATTCGTATGTTCCTGCTTGCTGGTTTTGATTTACAAGAGCTGCGACTTCCTTGCCCATCACCGTTAAATATCTTAGCATTACAATATTAAAATATATTTGTTAGTTTTGTAGAGAGTATCACATCTATGGTACAAATATACATACAGAACACTGAGGATTTGTACCATTTTATGGTACAGATAAACAAGTTACCAACCATATTAAAAAAGGACAGTAGTATGAAAAGAATTTATTTATTAATATTCATTTTAGGAATAATCTTCTTAAATGGTTTTGCGCAGGAACAAGATTCAAAAGATAGTGCTTATGAGAAATATCTATCTGAACAGGAAATTTTAAATCAATCCTTTTCAGCATATTTTTATGGAGATTTCGTCAGAATCTATTCTTTGGACGAAAAGGCTTTTATTAATACAATTGATTCTTTGAGGAAGGGTTACACAAATCTATTAGAAAAGTTTAAGAATGATAATCCTGATTTTGACAAATCAATAATTTTTACTGAATTGAAAGAAATTCAATACTCATTTGATAAGTTCTTAGTTGAATATCCATATTATCACGAGAGATTTACAGGGAATTTGATTACAATTAACAAGAGGCTTGAAAGCAACTTTTCAGATTTTAATAATCCGGAATTACTTCGATTAGAAACTCATGTTGAATATCTTAAAGCCTTTCTGTATGTTCAATCAAGTATTGAATTACAAAAAGAAAATTATAAAGGCGTTGATAATCAGAAGTTAATCACAACATTAAATCTCATAGAAAAGCATTTCTCAAATCAGGAGGTATTAGATTATTTGAAGTATTACTACCTGAACCATCATATTGATAATTTTGGAATAAAAAACATTGAAAAACTGTATGAAAATTTTATTTCTACCTGTGAAGATACATCTTACGCTAATAAAATAAAGGCGTTTTACAAGAAAGAATTTAATGGCAGAAAAAATCATTTGATTAAAACATACAAAACGGTTGATAATTTTAGTTTGGAAATACATTTGTTTTTACCTGAGAATTTTAATCAACAGGAAAAAAGACCTGTAATGGTGTACTTTAGCGGAGGTAGTTGGTCTGAAGGTAAGCCCGACTGGGATTTTTATGCCTGCCAAAGTTACGCTAAAAAAGGTTGGGTTGGAGTAACCGTAGAGTACAGGCTGGCAGACAGACACGGCACACTACCTTTCGAAGCAGTAATGGATGCAAAATCTGCAATACGATGGCTAAGAGAGAATGCTAAAGAATATAACATTAATCCTGATAGAATTATCGCCTCAGGGAATAGTGCTGGTGGACATTTAGTGCTTGCAACAGCATTAGTTGAAAACTGGAATGAGAAAACTGACAACTTGAATTTTAGCTGTGTCCCAAATGTTTTAATGGTTAACTCAGGAGTTTACGACATAACAGATGAGGGTTCTTGGATTCGTGCGGGTTTGAAAAGAAGGAATCAAGATGAAAATCTAGTAAAAGAAATTTCACCAAACAATTTAGCCCCAAGAAAATTGCCACCAACACTAATTATTCACGGAACGAATGATAGGAATATTGCATTTTCTTCAGCGGTAGAATTTGTAGAAAAAATGAAGATCAGCGGGAATGAAATAGTTTTCAAACCAATAGAAAATGCAGGTCACTTTATTTGGTGGGGTCAATATGGGAAACAAGTTTCTGAAATTAGAGAAAACTTTTTGAAAGAAATTGGATATGAATAAAATACGGTTGGTAACATTGTGTATAGCCAATGGCGGGCGAAGTGGTAATTTAAAGCTTTCTACCCCGCGTCAGGTGGATAATGACGTAGCCCGCAAACCGCCACTGGCCATACACGCAACCGTTATGTGGCATTTTGAAGTAATAAACCGATAACTAATTCGTCTTTAATAAAAGTGAAAATTATGAAACAAAAAAGACTCTTGATTATTTCCTTCACAATTATTTTATTGAATTTGATTTCTGTTGGATATCCCTGTACAACATTTGTTCTCCAACAAAATGATAAAATCGTCTTTGGCCGAAACCTTGATTGGATAACAGGCTCAGGACTTATTATGACAAATCCAAGAAATGTTAAGAAAACAGCCCTTGTTGACCCATCAGAAAAACCAATTGAATGGATTGCAAAATATGGTAGTATTACCTTTAACCAGATTGGAAGGGATTTACCTTATGGTGGTATCAATGAATCTGGTCTTGTTGTAGAGCATATGACATTAGAAGAAACACATTATCCATCTAAAGATAACCGTTATGCAATTAGCGCAAACCAATGGATCCAATTTCAGCTAGATAATTATTCCACGGTTGCGGAAGTTTTAAATAGTGATACTTTGCTGAGAATTGTTGACGCTACCTCAAAATATCATTTTCTTATTTCTGATAAATCTGGAGACGTTGCAACAATTGAGTTTCTTAATAGCAAAATGGTAAGTCATACCCAAGATTTACTTCCGATATCAGTACTTGCAAATAGTACATACAGCAACTCATTAAAGTGTTACAAAACGGCTGGAGATACAGACTCTAATCGTTCTTTGTATAATTTTTGTACAGCGGCCAATTTGATTCAAGAAAATAAGAAATCTTCAAATGACTCTATTGTGAACGATGCATTTGAGATATTAAAATCAGTAAGTCAGGGCATTGGAACAAAATGGAGTATTGTTTACGATATTACTAGTATGAAAATTTATTTCAAGATTTTCGAAACGCCTACTATTGTTGGAGAGCAAAAGATATTTATGAAACAACCCGGACAAGCAGAAATGAAATTCGTTGATTTTAAGTATTTCGAATTTAACTGTTCCAAAAATGTAAAAGTTTTAAATCTTAATGAAAATTATTCTGGTGCAGTTGATAATCAATTCATAAATTACTCTACCGAAATAAATAAAGATTACATTACTAAAGCATTTAAATTCTTCAAAGACTGGGGTTTTAATCTGAATTTAGGGTCAGAACAAATTGATTACTTATCAAAATATCCAGAATCATTCACATGTATAGACCAATAATAAAAATACCACATAACACACGGTATAAATAATTGCCGGGACAGCAGGTTATTCAAGGGTTGTAGCCCGCTTCAACTTTTGTGTAACTTGATAGGAAATCGCCCGCAATCGGCAACTTTTCATACCGACAAACGTTGTGTGCAACGCAGAAAAACCAAAACGATGGAATTATATGATTGATTCAATTAACCCGACTGGAATTTTAAGCAAATACATAAAAAACTATTTCATTGTTGAGACTGACAATTCGGAAGACTATATGCCTATAGAAAGAGTTTATCCATGCGGATATGCAACAATGGTTTTTCATTATGGTTCGCCATCAATATTTCAGAAAAAGGATTCAAGCAAATATATTGAGCCAAATTTGGTTATATGCGGTCAACAAACAAATTATTATGACTTGTCATTATCAGGAAAGACAGGTATGATTCTTATTGTATTCAGACCACATGGAGTAAAATCTTTTTTTAATTTTCCAATTACTGAATTATTAAATGAAAACCTTTCACTTCAGGACTTGGATAATAATGAAACTAATGAATTAGAGGACAAATTGTTTAACTCTCCAAATAATAAGCAAAGAGTTATTCATTTAGAAAACTTTCTTAATAAAAGACTAATTCATGATAATGAATTTGAACGAGTTGAACATGCCATAAAAATAATTGAGAATTCTAAAGGGCAAATTAAGGCTCAAGATATTGCACATGAGGTTTGTTTGGGAATAAAACAATTTGAAAGGACTTTTTCAAAATATGTTGGTATTAATCCCAAAAAGTATGCAAGCATAGTCCGGTTTCAAAATGTCATACAATTGAAAACAAAGCATAAAATCTTAAGTATGTCTCAACTAACATATGATAGTGGGTTTTACGACCAAGCTCATTTTATACATGATTTTAAAAGTTTTACAGGACTTTCTCCAAAAGAATTTTTTATCGATTTCAAATAAAGACCATTTTTTACAATTTTTTATATACACATACTATTATTTTTGTAATAAAACGGAAAGCATGAATAAATTGAAATTAAAACATAAAGAAATAATTGACTTTTGTATAGCAAATTCAGACGATTCGATTATTAAAAAATATTCAAGATACTTTAAAGAAGGTTATATTGGATATGGCATTGATTCGAAAATTCTCGAATCGCAAAAAACTAAATGGTTAGTTTCATGGAAAAATGAAATGACTATTAATGATTACTTAAATCTAGGTGATTTGCTAATTGCTACAGGTAAATTAGAAGAAGCTAGTTTAGCGACCCAGTTTATAGCATCAAAAAAAGATGAATTTTCAATCGAAACATTTAATAGAGTCGGGAAGTGGTTGGAAAATGGTATTCAAAACTGGGCAACTACTGACATATTGTGTATGTTGGTTTTACCCGAGTTTATTTACAACAAAATCATTGAACCCAAAGATTTTATAAATTGGACAAAATCAGAATCTAAATGGAAAAGAAGAGCAGTTCCGGTAACTTTTTATGAAGTGATTAAAAAAGACCATAGTCCTGAATCCATTTTAACTGTGATTGAGAAACTAATGGAAGATAAAGAAGAAGATGTTCAAAAAGGGTTAGGTACACTTCTAAGAGAAATTTGGAAAAAACAACCTGAAATAGCAGAAGGATTCCTTTTAAAATGGAAAGAAAAATGTGGACGGAAAATAATTCATTATGCAACAGAAAAAATGAATAAGGACAGTAAAGCAAAATTTCAAAAAGCAAAAAAATAGTAACAATGGAGCAAATAAATATTAACATGATTTCCTATTGTGGGTTTTACTGTGGTGCATGTCCAAAATATACAAAAGGACAATGTGAAGGTTGCAAAGGTGATACTGCAAAATGTGCCGTTGGATACAAATCCTGTCAGGCAAGACCATGCTGCATTGAGAATGGATTCAATTCTTGTGCAGACTGTAATAAATTTGAATCAGTTAAGAATTGTAAACTCTTTAATCCATTAATGATACGATTTGGACAATTTATTACACGTACAAATCGGAGATTAGGAATTGAGATGATAAAGGAAAAAGGAGAATCTGATTTTGTAAAATACATGATTGATAAAAATTGGGTGACGATAAAGACTGGAAAACAATAATGCGCAGCACACAACTTTTTTATTTCAATAAAACTCTTCATCATAACACAAATTACTTGTCATCCCCGCGTCCCCACTCGCGAAGCAGATACGCGAAGCGTCTTTTAGGCGGGGATCAGGCGGGGATCTCAAACACATAATCACCGTCAATCATCTTAGCATTACAATATTAAAATATATTTATTATTTTGCCAAAGTATCACATCAATGGGAAGAATAAATACAGAAGGATTTGTACTATTTAATGGTAAATATAAACAAGTTAGGCAACATTGTAAAACGACAAAGATTTATACACACTTAAGAACAAAAAGTATTCAAAATATTAAAACACCATTTGATGATTTACGAATTTATTAAATTATTTTAAAAAATAAAGTCTGGCTGAAGTCAGACCTATACACCCAATTTTAGATGTATAAGTCTAGTTTTGTCAGACCTATAAACAAGTTAGCGGTTATTGTAAGTGCAACAATTGACAAGAAATTTAATATTCATTATTTTATTTTACCCATTACTAAATAAACTGAATTATTTTTTAAAAATAAAATTATTAGGATGCTATTTCTTTTAATCATGTTTGAATTGTTCATACTGACTTTAATTGATAAATGAACCCGACCAGAAAAATGGAGAAAGAACAAATGGCAAATGTTTTATTTGAGAAGGTATCAGATATAATAAATATGCCAGAGGCGGATAAATTATTATGTTCCCAATATTTTAAACCTGTTTCTTTTCCTAAAAATACTATTGTAGCGCGAGCAGGAACAATCCCACAGCATCAATACTTTATCGTTACAGGTATTATGCGAAACTTTTACACTGATGATTTAGGGTACGAAATAACTACTGACATAAATAATGACTCTCGCTTTTTTACTTCATATAATCATTTTGTAAATCGAACAATCTCCAATGAAAACATTGAGTGCGTAACTGAATGTAACTTATTAAGAATAAAACGAGACGATGTGGATATTTTATATTCAAAAAGCATCATTCTTCATAAATATACGATTCTCCTTCTTGAAAAGGTTTTTGAAGAAGAGCGAGAGAGAATAAAGGACTTAACTAATCTTACAGCTAAACAACGATACCTAAAATTTATAAGCAAAAACCCAAATGTAATAAAAAACGTTCCGCTGCAATACATTGCTTCCTATCTTGGCATAAAACCCGAAACCATAAGCAGAATACGCAGGGTTTTAATTTCTTGACAAAAGTCAAGTGGTTTTAATTCTGAATATTCTATATTTGTATTAATACTATAGTTTTAATTCTATAGTTTTAATTCTAAAAAATTTCGAAAATAACATAAATGGAAAATAGTAATTACTCATTCAAGAAAACTGCAAGATATGCAGGATTACTTTATCTTATTCTGATTATAACAGGTGTTTACAGTATTATAATTGTCTCATCACAAATTATTATACAGGGAGATGCTGTTTCTACCTCCAGAAATATCCTCGCCTCTGAATTTTTATTTCGAACAGGCATAATTAACAATTTTTTCAGTAATACCATTTGGCTGTTTTTAGCATTTGCTCTGTACCGTTTATTCAAGCAAGTAAACGAGAATCAGTCTAAACTTTTGTTGGCAATGGTCATTGTTCAAATCCCTACAGTATTTATTATGGCTGCATTCAATATTACATCTCTTATGATTTTTAAAGGTGATATATTGGAAACATTCCAAATGAGTCAAAGACAAGATTTAGCAATGCTGTTTCTAAAAATTAATGATTACGGTACATTGACATTAGAAATGTTCTGGGGGCTTTGGCTATTTCCATTTGGTCTGTTGGTTTATAAATCAGGGTTTATTCCACGTGTTTTTGGAGTATTGCTCATTATTGCAGGTATAGCTTATTTAGTTGATAGTTCTATATTTATACTTTTCCCTAAATATCGTGAATTTGTTAAACAACCAATATTATTATTAGTTGCAATTGGTGAAATTTCAATAACTCTATGGCTTTTAATCAAGGGGATAAAAAATAATTGTATCAATAATTGAAAAAGATTTACAACAAAAGAATGCTTCACTTTTTGTTATCATACAAAAATGATGAAAAATACCCACCATTAAAATCAAATTATTATGACAGAAAAATCGTTTTTTATTAGAAGATTGTATTTTACAGGATTGGTATCAATTGGCATATGGGCACTCCTGATATGGAATCACTATCATGGCGGTGTACCGAGTCACCATTTGCTTCAACAGGAGAACCTACCTAAAATTTCTAATTGGTGGGGTGGTCTCCTACTTCCATTACTTACATTTTTCCTAACTTATCGAATACAGAACCGACTATTTCGTAACAATGATAATAAGTCAAAACCATTAAAAATTTCAATAAAATATACTTACAGGTTTATTTTTGCTTTGGTATTTGGAATACTACTTTCTGTGTTTTTCGCTCTAGGTCATTCAAATCTTTCAGTTTATCTGATGTACGGACTTTTTCTGTTGGCTCTGTTCTTTCCAATTTATCGAGCTGAAAGCTTCTTAGGGTTTATCATTGGAATGACATTTTCATTTGGTGCGGTTCTTCCAACAATAGTGGGTGCCATATTTGTTTTAATTGGAGCCCTACTTTATCAATATGTTAGAACTGGAATAATATTTACTATGAGAAAGATTATTCTTTTAAATTCATCAAAAAAGGAAAATATTAAAAAATGAATTTAAGAGAAAGACAACAAACCGCTAACAAGGAGTGTAACCAATTCGGGCTGAATGGGTTAGGCAAGCAGGTCGGCACGCAGGGAACTTTTTTAACGTGGGATAAATCTCAGCCCCGCACTCCCAAACTGGTCATACTCCCAGCCGTTCATTCGATAATAAACAAATTGTTCATTTCCACTCCAACTCCCCTTACGCCTCTTTCTCATCTGTTTTTGCCCTTTCCGTTGCTATATATTTTCCCGATTTGCCTGCAGACGGCAGAATGATTATTTTTAAACAAGTAAAAAAGAGGCAGCGAAAAGCAATAAATAAAGTCGGTTGTGAATTTCAATAAAACTCTTCATCATAATTCAAATTACTTGTCGGTAAATTGTAAAAGGTCTCACTTCCATTAGTGGTTCAAAAATACTAAATTTCAAGTATTAAATATGGAATCTCAAAAATGAAAGGAGACCTAAAATGTACAATGAAAATATAGTTAGCACAGGCAGAAAAAGCAATAACGATACATATGATTATTATATTGCCATAGACTGGTCACAGAATAACATGGCAGTTGCAACAATGGGAAAACATGCAAAGAAGCCGAAGACAATAGATGTTACTTCAAACGTAAAATATCTGAAGGAATACATTAATCGTCTTAAAGGAAGCAAGATAGTCACAATAGAAGAAACAACATCAACACACTGGCTTTATGTAGAGTTGTATGATTATGCGGATAGAATCTTAATATGTGATCCATACCGCAACAGGCTATTAAGTGATGGACCTAAAACAGACAAAATAGATGCTGAAAAGCTGTGTCTGTTGCTTAAGAGCGGATTATTAAAGGAAGTATATCACAGCTTGGAGAAGACATATGAGCTCAGACAGCTTGTAAGCAGTTATGAACAATTAGTGAAATCAGGAGCAAGAGTCAAGAATCAGAAGTCGGCAGTATACAGGGCAGAAGGAAAATCATACAAAGCAAAGGAAGAAATTGGCAATGAAACACTGGAATGGATACTGAGCATGAAAGACGAAAGAATAGAACTCTATAAACGCCAGAAAGCAGAGTACCTGAAAAAATTTGAAGAAATAATCAGAACTAATCCTGATCTCCAGCATTTAAAAGGAGTAAACGGCATAGGTACAAACGGAGCGGTAAAAATACTGGCAAACGTAATAGATGCAAACCGTTTTGAGAATAAGGGAAAGTATTTAAGCTATTGCGGACTGGTTCAACATGAAAAACAAAGCGGAGGCAAAAGCTACGGACGAAAGAAGACAAGATACAACAGGAGATTAAAATCAACTTACAAAATAGCAGCCTTGTCAAACAGCAGAAGCAAATGCGAGCTAAACGAATACTATAAAACACTGATGAGAAATGGGATGTCTGAAGATAAAGCCCGAAATAAGATAGCAAGACAAATAGCTGTAATGACATACGGAATGCTGAGAACGCACACAAAATATAATCCTTATAAATGGAGGGAGTCAGTCCTGTAAGAAAAGACATAACCGGATTAAATATAGCAAACACAAAATTGGTCTAAAACTAACATAGAATGATACAATCAGCTAAATACAACAAATATAACAAGAGAAAGAGACATTCGACAGGATGCATTCTATAAATATGATGCATAACGATGAATAAGTTGTTCTTAATAAAGTTCTGTAAAGATAGGAGAGAGAGTTCCATGGGGATGATGCAGCTCGGGAAGAAATGTTTAAATACATATCTTAACGATGACGTGCCAGTTTGTCGGTTAACCCTCTCCTGTTTTATTCTTTTAATTTACCGTAGCCCAGGTATCTTGCTCTGGATAAAAACAAATCGCAGGGACAAAACAGATCAGAGAGCTCAAATAGACGCTTAGAAAAAACACAAACGCGTAAAGAAAGAACAAAAGAAGCAACAATAAATCTTCTCTGCAAGTGTTAAGCAGTATAATGGAAGTTCGACCGAATGTCAGAACGGGGTATTAACTATCGTTACAGGAATACTATTTTTCTCTTGACATTCTTTTACATAGACATCCCCGCGTGAATTTGGCGGGGATCTCAACATTTATCATTTCCACTCGCGAAGCAGATACGCGAAGCGTCTTTAACGGGGATCAAGCGGGGATCTCAAACACATCATCACCGTCAATCATCTTAGCATTACAATAATAAAATAAATTTGTTAGTTTTGTGAAAATGAAAGAATTGTATAAATTAATTTTAATTATACACTAATAATGAATGACAGTTTTGAAGCTCCTAGAATTAAACAGGAAGAACTTTGGGAAATGCCTCCAGAACAATTTAACAAATGGAGAGATGAAAACGATTTTACAAGAATATTAGATTATTTTAAGAAAAGAATGTTTTTGTTTAAAGATTGGCAAAAGGAGTTTAATATTACAGATGAAGATTTGATTGATTTAGGAATTTCTAAATTAATATCAAATGGGAATACGGCAAAATATTTAATTATCACAACTGATAAAAGCGGAGATATTTATAGGTATGATTCACCTGTTGAATTTATAGTAGAATCTGTTTATGGAAAACCACCAAAGAATCTCTTTACAGTAAAAGAAAGCAAATATTTTGTACCATACTTCAAATGGTTTAGAGAGAATAAGCTTTATAAGAAAATTTCGTTTAGACCATATTACCCCATTATTACTTCTGTTAGTTCGTATGTTAGTCCTGAATATAGTAGAAGCACTTTTTTCGGTGGATTAGGAATATTAAAACTTGGCGGAATCAAAAATGATTTTAATTATTCATTTGAAGGAAGAAAACTACAGTTTGTAGATTTGGATTTTTTAAATTTATCAGGTGACAATTTTGGTAGTCAACTAAAAGATATAGAATTTGCAACTGCAAGATTTTGGAAAATGAACAATGTGGAAGCTCATTTCTTTAAGTACTTTCACACTAATTTAGAAGGATCTGAAATAAATAATAGTAAACTTGACCGATTTGAGTTTATTAATTGTGGAGGGTATGATGTGAAAATTAGTGATAGTATATTAATGCGTTGTAGATTTGGCAAAGGTGGTTTTGTACCTTATTTTAATAATGTTGATTTAAGAGATTCAGATATTGTCAGTGATTATATTAAAGATAATGACCCAGATAATGCTGCCTCAAGTGAATTGATGAAAAGATTGAAAAATTCGTTTGCTTCGAGAGGTCAAATGTCAAAAGCAGGTAAATTTTATTATTTTGAAAGAAGATTAGAGGAAAGAACATTTTTTAATCAGGCAAAACATCATTTTAAAAACATACTAAAAATGCCTGATACTAAAATCGTTAAGAAAAGAATATTAAACTTTAGACTACCTTTTATTCATTTGACTTCATTTATATCAAACATTTCAAAATATTTATCTTCTAAAATACAACTTTGTTTTTGGGGATATGGTGAGAAACCATCAAGAATAATTCTTATTACATTTTTTGAGTTATTAACGGGAGCCTTTATTCTGTATTTTAATAGTACTCATAGTTCATTGAACATTGGCGACTCATTTTATTATAGTGTTTTAAGTTTTACTGCGATGAGTGATCCTTCTTTTCTATTAAATGGTTATACAAGAATTGTTGTAGCAGCAATAGCTTTAATTGGATTATTCAATACTGGGTTTTTAATAGCAGGATTTTCAAGTAAACAAAAATATTGAATTTTCTTAAAGATCTTCTTCATCCCCCTTTCCTCCCCTATTTTCACACAATAATCCTTATTCGGGAGAGGTTTTTGCTCTTTTCATTATTCAGTGAAACATCGTCAATAGCTTTTAACAATACATCCGAATTCCCAAAAAGTTTTCTTTCGCCAAAACTCTTTCTCAAATTTTTTATTTCAATAAAACTCTTCATCATAATTCAAATTATTTATTATAGAGTTTTCTTAAAAAGGTAAAGGGATTGTGCAGTAATGCCAATGCATCATCACCATCAAATACCTTAGCATTACAATATTAAAATGTATTTGTTAGTTTTTTAGAGAAGTAGAAGTCAAAGTAATACTCTTCCTCTTTACAAGATTCCCTCACATAAAGCAAAAGAGAGTTCACATAAGTTATACAAAATAAATGAACTCTCTCTTAAATGACTTTGTATTATATTTTTACTTCAAAAGCATCATTTTTTTAGTGGCGGTGAAATTATTTCCTGACTGCAGCCTGTAAAACAAAACACCTGATGGAATGTTTGAATGTTCGGAAATATTGAATGTATATTCGTATGTGCCAACATTCTGGAATTGATTTACGAGAACGGCGACTTCCCTGCCCATCACGTCAAAGATTTTCAAACTTATGAAACTGCTTTTTGGAACTGTGTACATTATTTTAGTAGCAGGATTAAACGGATTTGGATAATTCTGACTTAAACTAAAGCCTGACGGAATCTCTGTTGAAATTATGTTAATACCAACCGTTCCTCCCCCATCAACAGTCTTGATTATCGTACCTTCATCGCCGACTATCCAACCGGTCGCATGATTTAAAAATTTAACAGCCGTGAGATATTTACCTGTGTATCCATTTTGGGAATACCAGTTACTGCCCCCGTTAGAAGTCCACAATATTTTACCCGCACTGCCTGCAGCCCAGCCTGTATTTGGATTAGGAAAATGAATAGAGTTAAGGTCAGAAATAATTCCCGAGTTTTGAGGTATCCAGGAAATTCCTCCGTTAGTTGACTTTGAAATAATCCCCGATCCGCCGGTAATCCAACCTGTATTTTCATTTGCAAAAAATATCGAATTTATATTGCTTGCGATTCCGAATGCAGCAAGAAACCAGTTGAGACCACCATTTGTTGTTTTCCTTAACTGTCCCGAAGATTCGGATGCCCAGCCGGTACTTTGATTTATAAACTGTATTGCTCTTAATGAACCTGTGCTACCGCTGCTCTGTGCTGACCAACTCTGACCGCCATTGGTTGTTGCGATAATCAATCCTGATTCTCCGCATCCCCAGCCATAGTTTGAATTGAAGAAGAAAATAGAATTTATATTATTAGCAGATTGAACTGTCCATGTGAATCCGCCATCGGTTGTGTTTCTGATTCCTGTTGAACTTGCGACCCACCCATTAAAAACATCGGAAAAATACACGGCGTTAACTATGCCCGATATGCCTGTTAAAGCTGTCCAGTTAAAACCTCCGTTAATTGTTTTTAATACAGTAGCGATGCCTCCCGCGGCATAAACAACACTTTCGTCAACAACACTAAGTGATTTCAGGTAACTTGATGAAGCAATTTTAGATAACGAAATCCAATTTATACCTCCGTTCGAAGTACGTGTCATATATCCAAGCTGACCCGCACAAATACCCTGGTTTGTGTTTGCAAAACTAATTGATGAAAGAGGTGTTGGTATTCCCATTTGCTGAACATTCCAAACAGTACCTGCATCTGTTGTATTATAAATTGAACCATTATAACCGCAAGCGGATGCATTGTAAAAATCATTTACAAAAACTGATAAAATGTTATTAGTCGTATTTGCATTTTGAATAATCCAATTCGCTCCGCTATCATTAGTACGCAGTATTGTACCATAATTTCCGGCTGCATAACCAACGGAAGTATTTATGAAATATACAGAATTTAAAGACTGGCCTGTCTGGCTGTTCTGCCAGTACCAATCTGAACCCCCGTTAAAAGTATAAAGGATTGCACCTGCTGAACCGACTGCCCATCCCCAAAACGGGTCTGCAAAATACACATCACTAAGAGAATAAATTGAAATAGTTGATGCAAACCAGCTATCGCCTCCATCCGATGTTTTAAGAAAAAGTCCGTTTGCTCCAACAATGAATCCCGTGTTTGCATTTACGAAATTAATTGAATTTATATTTGTGTAGTTTCCGATGTTTAATGCAGTCCAAGAAAATCCGCCATTGTATGTTCTCAGTACGGTATTCGGAGCGCCCATTACCCAGCCCGTATTTTCATTAATAAAACTTAGAGCTTTCAGGTTTGTCTGAACTCCAGTAGTAAGCGGGAACCAAGTTAAACAACCATCAAGACTTTTAAGAACGGTGCCGTCCTGTCCGCAAGCAAATGCAGTAGTAGTTGATACAAATTGAATGTCATTAAGGTTATTCCCCTGCGGCAATGGGTTTTGCCAAAACCAACCAGTTTGAGAAAACGCATTTTGGGAAATAAAATATATTAATAAGAATGCAGGAATGAATATCAGAAATTTAATTTTAGTCATATGTTTTCATATTTCGTACTCAATTTTACAACAATAATTTTAATTTTCAAGTTACAAAACTTGCTTTGAATTAAGTGAATTAAAAAGTGCCGGAAATGATTTTCAAATTATTGAATTAGAATAACTAATCCTGTTCAAAAATTGTATCGGAAATAATCTTTTTTACTTCCTCAGCAGGAAGATTTTGCTCAGGATCTTTCCCCGGCAAGAATATTTTAAACGTACTTCCTTTTCCAGCTTCACTTTCAATTATCAACCTGCCGCCAAGTTTCTCTGTAAACTCTTTACATAGTATCAGCCCAAGTCCGCTGCTTGGTTCTCCATCAGTACCTGAACGTTTAGTATTAACAGCGCTATTAAAAAGATTATCAATCATATTCTGAGGAATTCCAATACCTGAATCACATACAGAAATCAATACTTCATTGTCTTCTGTATATTCTGCCTTGATGATTATTTTCCCTCCATTGGCTGTAAATTTTACTGCATTCGTTCCAAGATTTCTAAGAATTCCATTTACCATTCTTTCGTCAGCAAAAACTTCAATCTCATCAGGAATATTGACTGAAATATCCAGATTTTTTCTACTTGCGGATTCCTTTAATATTTCAAAATTCTTTCTTAAGCATTCCTTCAGATTAATTAATTCGGGTTTTATCACAATCAGTCCCCTTTTCATCGTTGACCACTCAAGAAGGTTCTCAAGCAATCCATATAGATTTTCAGATGATTCTTTCATAAGCTTTACAAACTCATCAATTTCCTGCTCGGACATAGTTGATTTATTTTCATCCATCATTTTTGTAACATTCATGAAACTGCCGAGCGGTTCCCTAAGGTCATGTGCAATTATTGAAAAGAATTTATCCTTTTCTTGATTCAATTCCTGAAGATGCTCTTTGCTTTGCCTTAATTTCTCTGCTGCTAACTTGCGTTGAGAAATATCGCTTATAATTCTATGGTAATAATTCCTGCCGTTTATTTCGACAATACTCAGATTAATG
>JBHELA010000310.1:0-15222 GCA_041859005.1 Ignavibacteria bacterium | reverse complement strand
GATGTTGATAAGTATAAAAACGTTATGGTAAGAGCTTCGCAGGAAATAGCACCATTTCTCAGAGTTGGTGCATTCGGATACTACGGAAAAGAACAGCCTCTCGCAGATTCATCTGCTAATGAGATGTATATGGCAGGTGCCGACCTTTCTGCAGGCAATGAGTATGTCGAGCTTAATGCACAGTACGTTTACAGAAGTGACTCTAATCCTTTCAGGTTAACTAGTACATCTGGAACAAGAGCCATGACTCGCGGCGGCTTTGCAGAGCTGCTCGTCTCGCCTAAAGGTGCGGACAGCAGACTCACAGGACATTTGCTCTACAACTACGTTGATTCTGACCAGAGCAGCCTAAACTATCAGAGCTACACAGGAGGTGTCAGCTATCTTATATCAAGGAATTTCAAAGTTATAGGTGAGTACACGTACGTACAGGACAACAAAGATTCAAAAGTTACACTCGGAATCGTCACAGCTTTTTAAATAATACTAAAAATATTAAAGCAAAAGCCCGGTACTACAGGGCTTTTGTTTTATGATTAGACATACAATTCTTAAAACTCTTGCGGCAACTCCTTCAACTGCGTATAATTAAATACCGGTCCGTCTTTGCAGACATACACATTTCCTATATTGCATCGTCCACACTTGCCGAGTCCGCATTTCATCCTGTTTTCAAGCGTTGTGTAAATATTGTCTTCTTTGAAACCAAGTTTCTCAAGCACAGGTATCGTAAACTTTATCATTACAGGTGGTCCGCAGATTACTGCAAACGTGTTATCAGCAGATGGTGCAATCTTTTCCACTATCGTCGGAACAAATCCGACTTCACCCGTCCATCCGTCTGATTCACCGCCCGGGTCAACAGTAACAACCGTTTTTACATCGGGACGCGATTGCCACTCTCGTATTTCTTGTTTGTAAACTATATCCGACACTGAACGCGCACCGTATATGATTGTTATATCCTTGTAGTCGTTTCTCCAGTCAAGTACATTATCTATAACGCAGCGGACAGGAGCAAGTCCTATTCCGCCTGCTATGAAAAGAACGTTCTTTCCTTTAAGTTCTTCGAGAGGAAAGAAGTTTCCGTAAGGTCCGCGGAATCCTATTGTATCTCCTTGATTCAAACGCTTCAAAGCCTGTGTAACCTTGCCGTAAACTTTGAAAGAGCATTCAAGATACTCGGGACGCGTTGGTGATGAAGCAATGCAGAATGTAGATTCACCTTCACCGAAAACCGAGTATTCCGCAAACTGTCCTGCCTTAAAGGTAAATGCTTTTGCTTCTTCAGGATTCTTTAGCTTAAGTTTAAACGTCTTTGTATCAGGCGTCTCGTCAATGATTTCGGCTATTTCTGCCAGATATGGTTTATATATGTTATCCATAAAATTTTTTAATCTTTACAGTTAGAAACTATTTCCTTTATGTCTATGCTGACTGCACATCCGCGCGAACACCTGCCGCAGCCGGTACAGAGTATCTCTCCGAACTTATCTACATAATATTTAAACTTGTGGTTGATTCTCTGTCTGTACCGCTTGCCCTGAATATCGCGGGGATTGTGTCCTGATGCATGTAATGTAAAATGTCCGAACTGACATCCATCCCAGTTCTTCATTCTTCGTCCTTCGGTGTATGAATAATCCTCATCAACAATGTCAAAGCAGTGGCAGACGGGACATACAAACGCGCACTGTGCACATGAAAGACAAAGATCGCCTACTCCGTCCCATTTAGGATGCTCAAAGTTCTTGCCGAGCCATTCATGAACCTGATTGCTGTCAAATGCAATCTCGGGATATTTTACCTTTGCGGTTATTTCATCTGACTTTGTTTTATCGCCTTGCGTAAAATGCTTTGCGTATTTCTCCGCAAACTCTTTTCCTTTATCGGTGACAATTCGCACGGCATAATTGTTTTCGTCAAGAGGAATTAGAAATATGTCAGAACCATTTTCTGAAACGGGAGATGAACCAACCGACGTGCAAAAGCAGTACTCGTCAGAAAAGTTGCACATCAATCCGATAACAATAAAATTCTTTTCTCTCAGGTTATAAAACTCATCTTTATAATCCCAGTTGAAAAGGTGCCTTAATATATTGAATGAATTTGCATCGCAGGGCTTTGCGCCGAGTATGACTGTCTTTTTCTGATTTACATCCACGTCAAGAAGCTGAACATCATTCTTGCCTCTTTTGTAGTATATTACCGGCTCTGCCTTTGGAAACACAAATGTTTTGTACGATGCCTTTGTTGGCCTCGCTGTGGAATCCAGTGTTAACTGTGTGACATCATTTATCAGTACATATTCTGTTGAATTCGGAGCAATAAGATTATTGCCGTCTGCAATTATATCTTTGCAGAGGTTTATTAAAGATTCTTTGTTTATAATTTTCTCTTCCATAATTTCTTTTGTTTAAGGTGTCTTACAAATATTACATGAACAATTCATCACTGTCTTTTACGTCAAAACTTCCGACGAGCGTTGGTGTTTCAAGATTTCTTCCCGATACATAAGAATAAGCTTCCTTTGCTTCTATTACCATCTTGCGGTTAAGAAGTGAAAGGGGAATATCCATAGGACAAGCACGCTCACACTCTCCGCAGCCTATACATCTGCCGCTTAGATGAAATGCACGTACTACGTTCCACGAAAAATTTCCTCTGTTGTGCGAAGATGACTCAACCCAGCGCGGAATGGTTTTATCTGTAATGCACCTCTGACAGTAGCACATCGGACATGCAGCGCGGCATGCATAGCATTTAATACACTTGTCAAACTCTGTTTTAAAATACTCGAATCTTTCTAACGCTGACATTTTTTCTATTGCCTGTATTTTTTCAAGAACTTGGTCTGAAACAGCCGGTGTTTCCTTTATTTCGCCTAACACAGTATCATAATATAAAGGTTTGTGCGAATCACACGGGACACATTTTGAAGCAAGTGTCTCCCCGTTGAACTCCATGCCGAAATCCTTCACAACACCGTGGCAGTTAAAGCTGATTATATGTACGTCTTCTCTCTTTAGCTGCGCTTCCTGAATTAATGCTATTATCGAATGAACATCGCATGGCTTTGCCATTATTGCAAGTTTTAACACTGTCCCGTTCTGTCGTCTTAATTCTTTAATGCGGGCTTTGGTCAGGTAAACAGAAAGATTATTAAGACAGTATTCGTTAAACACAAGTTTATCGCAGTCTTCCTGCGTCTTTGCTATTATAGGCTTTGTGCGTTTATCTGTTACTGACTGATATCCTATCACAGCGGCAACCTCTTTCTTTTCGAGGAGCTCTTTGGCAAGTTTTCTGAGTTCTTCCATTATACCTTTTCCTCCGTGCTCATTATGATTTCCTTTTCGTTCGTAACAGGTTCAGGAAACTTTGCTGTAAATTCATCATTAAGTTTCTTGTAACACTCAAACGGACCCATTGCTTTAACATCATTCGTAACCTTGGTAACAACATCCACAAACTTCTTGCCCTCAGAGGCAGAAACCCATGAAAACTGAAGGCGTCCTTCTTCGACTCCCAGAAATTTAAGAAGCTCGTCAAAGAATTCCCAGCGTCTGCGTGCATGAAAATTTCCTGCGTTGTAATGGCAGTCGTTCGGATGGCAGCCTGATACAAGTATTCCGTCAGCACCGCGCTCGAATGCCTTCAGTATAAACACAGGGTCAATGCCGCCAGAGCACATAACGCGGATGAGCTTAACATTTGTCGGATACTTCAGACGGGATGTGCCTGCAAGGTCTGCTCCGGTGTATGTGCACCAATTACAGACGAATGCGACTATTTTTGGTTCCCAGTTTTGTTGTGACATAATATAATAATTCTTTAATCTTTTTAAATTTTATAATGCTGCTATCTGCGCAAATATCTCTTCGTTGTTGAATCCTGCAAGTTCGATTGACTTTGACGGACATGTCGCAGTACAGGTTCCGCACCCCTGGCAAAGTCCTTCGTTTACATATGCAATTTCTTTTATTACCACTCCGTCGCGTGTCTTAACCTCGCGAACTTCAACTGCACCGTAAGGACAAACCTTTTTGCAGTAGAAACATCCTGCACACAAGTCAGCATTGACCTTTGCTACAACGGGTTCACGTTCAAGCATATCAGAGCCAAATAGCACCATTGCCTTTGCTGCAGCTGCTGATGCCATTGCAACTGATTCAGGAATATCTTTCGGTGACTGGCATGCACCGGCAAGAAACACTCCGCCTGTTGTACTTTCAATCGGACGAAGTTTTGGATGCGCTTCGTTAAAGAAACCGTGTTTGTCATAAGGGATACCGACTGTCTGTGCCAGCTCCGAAGCATCGGGCTGAGCAATCATTGCCGTCGCAAGAACAACCATGTCTGCGTCAATAGTTATCTGCATTCCCGATAGAGTGTCTTCACCTTTAACGATATACTTTCCGTCTTCTTCGGTGATTTTTGAAACACGTCCGCGGATATATTTCACACCGTCTTCTTCAATTGCACGACGTACAAACTCGTCATACATTTTTCCGCCCGAGCGGATATCCATATAGAACACATAAGCTTCTCCGTCGTGTACTTTGTGCTTATAAAGCATTGCATGCTTTGCAGTGTACATACAGCAAATCTTACTGCAGTATGAAAACCCTTTTGATTCATCACGCGAACCTACGCATTGTATGAATACAATCTTTTTCGGCTCTTTGCCGTCTGAAGGGCGTTTAAACTCTCCTTCGGTTGGTCCTGATGCAGATGCAATTCTTTCAAACTGCAAACCGTCAATAACGTCTTTGTATTTTCCGTATCCGTATTCACCGTATCCTTTATAAATAGAATCATCAGGTTTCTTATCAATATTATAAAGCTTGTATCCTGTAGCCATAATTATTGCACCAACTTCTTCTGTAACTATTTTATCCTGCTGGTCGAACATAATGGCTTCACGTCCGCAAACTTTTACGCAAACTCCGCATTTTCCGTTCTTATAGTACGTGCAAACGGTTTCATCTATAACAGGAATGTTAGGTACTGCCTGCGGAAAGGGTACGTAAACTGCCGGACGGTATGCAAGATTTTCTTCGAATGAATTGTATGCTTTTTTCTTGATAGGACACTTTGTTATGCAAAGTCCGCAGCCCGTGCATTTCTCCTCGTCTATATGACGTGCTTTCTTTCTTATAGTAACAGTGAAGTTTCCGATAAAACCCTCTACTTTTTCGACTTCTGAATAAGTCATAAGCTTTATCTTCGGATGCTGATAAACCTCAACCATGCGGGGAGTGAGAATACACTGCGAGCAGTCTAATGTCGGAAATGTCTCTGACAACTGGCTCATGTGTCCGCCGATTGACGGTTCCTTTTCGACCAGCACTACTTCGTATCCTGCATTTGCTACGTCAAGAGCTGCCTGAATGCCCGCAATACCTCCGCCTACAACAAGTGTTCTTTTCGTAACAGGTACTTCGATTGTGGTAAGGGGCTGATTACGTTTTACTTTTTCTACTGACATGCGGACAAGGTCAATTGCTTTGTCGGTCGCCAATTCTATATCATCATGAACCCACGAACAGTGTTCTCGGAGGTTTGCTATTTCAACGAGAAAAGGATTTATCCCCGCAGCAACAGCAGCCTTACGAAAAGTTTTCTCGTGCATATGAGGTGAGCATGAGCCAACTACAATAGCATCAAGCTTCTTATCAACGATTTCTTTCTTAATCATGTTCTGTCCCGGGTCTGAACACATATACTTGTAGTCAATAGATACTTCAACTCCGGGAAGCCACTCGCAGGCTTTTGCAACACGCGGACAATCAACTGTCCTGCCTATGTTTTCGCCACAATGACAAATAAACACTCCAATTTTCATATATTACAACTCCGTATTTTATACTGCCGCTTTTTCGGCAACAAGTTCGTTATAGTTAAATTTTATTGTGTGCATATTGATTCCTAGTTCCTTTTCGTCCATTCCCAAGGCAAGCCCTATAAGCTCTGTAAGATAAAGCACAGGGAAGTCCTTGTGCTCGGGATATACATGCTTCATAGCTGTCTGACGCATATCAAGATTTGTGTGGCACATCGGACATGCAACAACCATTACATTCGCTCCGTGTCTCTTTGCATCGTCAAGAATCTTTTGTGATAGGTCAAGAACTATATCGCGTCTTGCGATTGAATGCGCTGCACCGCAGCATTCAACCTTCGAATTCCAGTCAACCGTTTTAGCACCTGTCATTTCAACGACTTTCTCCATTGATTCGGGCTGCTCTGAATCATCAAACTTTGTTATCTCGGAAGGTCGAACAAGAAGGCATCCGTAATAGCAAGCAACATTTAGTCCCTTAAGTTCTATCTTCCGGTTTTCTTTAATCTTCTCAAGACCTATCTTCAAAAAGAGTTCTAAAAGATTCATGACCTTTACATCTTTGATGAATTTCGTCTCGAGTATAGATTCTACTTTTGCTTTTACTTCAGGGTGCTGGCTTGTTTCATGCTGTGAAACAACAAGCCTGTTATAACAGGCGGCGCATGGAGCAACCATTTCATCAAGTCCCTGCTGTTCTGCAATCATAATGTTGCGCATTGCAAGTGCATTGGATAGCTGATGATTGGTAACGTGAGCTGATGTTGCACCGCAACATGACCAGTCTTTTAACTCGTCGAATGATGTTCCAAGTTTTTCCACTACCTTTCTCAGGGAAGTGTCGTATTCTTTTGCTGTACCGGTCTGGGAACAACCGGGGAAATATCCTATTTTCAAATTTGCCTCCATTGAGGTTTTAATAATTATTTATTAGCCGTCTTCTTAAAAATCTTTTTGACGGATTCTTTATCTTTAATATTATGAGGGAATATCTTTAGTTTCCCTTTCATGAACATGCCCGGCGAGGAGTCAACATCCTGCAGCAAGTGCATGGTTTTCAATTTATATTCTGCAACAAGTCCTACCTCGTATGCACGTCCGTGACTTTCAATCTGATTCAGGAATGCCTCGTGAAACTTGATGATGTCTTTCGATTTAATTTCTATACCCTTTTCAAGAGCTATTTCCCTTACAGCATCCATGAACTTTGCAAGGTCAAACTCCTGAGGGCATCTTGATGAGCAGGTCATGCATCCTGCACAGAGCCATGGTGTTGTTGACTTTAATGCTTCATCGTAAAAACCAAGCTGAATGAGACGAACAACTTTATTCGGAGCTATGTCCATATAATATCTAACCGGACAGCCGGCAGAACATTTTCCGCACTGATAACATAAACTCACATCCTGAAAAGTTTTGTCCTTGATGTCGTCTGCTATGGTATGTACGTGATTATGCGTTGTCATGGTTGTAGTAAATTTTGTTTTTGGAAAAAGATATCCGGAAAAAGTTTTAAGGCTTTCTTGTAATTTCGAAAAGTGCTTAACATGTTGAACCGCCTCCGGTAAATTATTTTCAGTAATTATTTGCGAATCTTGATGTGTGGGAAAACGCAAATGCAACTCTTAAATATTATATAAAAATACGCACTTTAAACGGATTCTTCAATGCAAAATTAAGGTAGATTGAAAGAGGCAGCATGTTTTATACTGCCTTCAGATATTATATATAATTTAATGTTATTTCTGTGATTTACTTCTTCTTGAGAAGTCCTAACCCTTCAAGAGCTGATGCGTCGTCAGGAGATATCAACAGTGCTTTATTGAAAAGAATCTCTGCCTCGCGTGCTCTTCCGAGCTTCAGATTCGTCCAGCCCAGCATGAGAACGGAATAATAATCGAAAGGATAGAGATTGGCTGTTTTCTCTATGTACTTTAAAGCACCGTTATAATCTGCACGGTAGTAGAACATCATACCAAGATTGTAATTTACCTGTGAGTTGTTTGGGTCAATTTTTAATATGTCGTTGTAATTGTTTTCGAGTGTAGTCCAGTCCTCTACAGCGGCAACAGGGTTTGCCAGTCCCATCCTCGCTTCAACTGACATAGGCATTAATCCGATTGCAGTACTGTAATAATAGATTGATTCTTGGTACTGTTTATTGAGATTACTTAAATATCCAAGCCGGAGATTTATTTCATAGCTGTTCTTGTTGTAAACCTTATATAAAACATCTATTGCTTTTGATATCTTACCACTCTTCTCGTGTTTGTAACTTTCTTTGAAAGCGTTCCTGACGTCATCTACAGGCGCAGGACTGTATTGTGAAAATGCCTGCGAGGAAAACAGCAGAGCTGTTAAGAATAATATTAACACTGTTTTAAACTTTAAAATGTCCATTTTATACTTCCTATAATTTTATGAAACGAATTTGATTTTTCTATAAACTTGTATGTTGTTGCTGTTTGGTAAATCAGCTCCGGTACATCCTGCTTGTAATACTGATACCTGAGCGAAAGCTGCAGATTAGATGTAATCGGGGATATAAGATTGATTCCGAAACGATTGTTCATTACATTAACGGAATTAAATACTACGTAAGCATTGTCTTCGTGATAATTCTCGGCATTACCAAACATATAAAATGCTTCAAGCCAGAGCTTGTCAATTACCTTGATGCCTATCTTCTGCTTGAATATACCGCGGGTAAGATAACTGCCAGATGGATTCAACAGTGTGTCGTCTTTGCTCTCTGAATGCACAACAAAATCCGAAACCGAATATAAATCAAGGTTTCCAAAAGGAAAATAAACTACGGTAAGTCCGTTCTGAATTTGCTTTGCCTTATTCAGACTTGAGTACGAATTGCCGAGAAGAAATTTAAAGTGGTTTAATGACTTCTCAATCGAAATAAGTCCGACATAATCATTAAGTGTATTCGAAATCTTTGAATAAGTTATGCCGCCTGTTGTTGTGTTTATTGCCGCACTGACATCGTCTACTTTTACGTTGAGATAATGCAGAATGCCGCTGAACGTAAATCCCTTGCCTGTATAGACACCCGCGTTTAAATAAAACTCATTTTGAACAGTGCTTACTTCAAAGTTTTCAGGAGAATTTCCAATAGAAACAATCTTTCTGTTGCTTTTAATGTTTATGTTGTTATAACCCGTGAATATTGTAAGTCTTTTCCATGGAATAATGTTAAAGTTAACACTGATATATCTTGAGTTCTTATCGGGTTTTTGTTCACCGTAAATTAACGTGTCTGTTCCGAATCCGCTGTAAGGATTTTCCTTATAATCACCATTATACATCAAGCCGCCTTCGGTATAAAAATCTTTAATAACCTTATCAGGAATAGCTCTAATAGCCGTTCTTAGTTTTTCCGGCATGTCGGCTGCGAGAGTGCGCGCTTCCCTATCTCTTCCGGAAAAGATTAAACTCCAGTAAAGATATTCATAAGCACCGGGATCTTCAGGAACATATTCAAGCGCTTTCTTGAAATGACGCTCTGCAGACATATAGTTCTTTTTGTTAAAGTAAGCAATCCCAAGACGCATCCTGAGATAGTAGAAGTCTATACCCGAGTCTAAAGCATTATTTCCCAGAACTATAAGCTCATCCCATTTGGTGCTGGTGTATAGATTGTACGTTTGTATGTCTATTTGCTTTACTTCTTCGCTTATCTGCGCAATGGCAGACAGGGACATCAGCAGAAACAATAATATTATTAATCCTCTTTTATACAATTTGCTATAATTGATTTATTCTTATATTGTATTTCAAATTTACTAATTCCTTCTCTTGTAAGAGTTATAAAGAACCTCTGTTTAATTGTCTTGAAATTCAGAAAAAAATTGTCGATTTCTGACCTAAGCGTTATCTCATTTGCATGAAGCGTATCGTCGATCTTAAAATAAGTAATCCTAAACTGCGATTTAAGGAAAATATAGAATGGTGCAATAAAGTCCTGCAGTAAAAGTCCCGCCTTGCTGTAAACGATATGCAGCCCCGGTGTATCTTCAATGCTCATATCCTGATAGTATCCGAGAGGTACCTTGTAAGCCGCAAGGAAGAAATAGTACAGCAATGATTTTTTATCTCCGGCGAAATCGTAGAAATAAAACACACGTCCGTCATTATGGAAGTAGGCAACAGACTTAGATTTCTTGCAATATAAATACGAATAATTATAAATGTTAGTATATACTTCCCATTCAACTGTTTCTTTTGTCCCGTTACAAACTGTTTCAAACTTAATTTCCTGTCCGGGTATAAAATGGAAACCCTCCCGCAGGATTGGATTCACTTCAACATTAGAAATAACATCGTTTAGTTCGGGTTTATTGTTTGCCTTATATACAAGACCTGCGGGCGTTTTTAAAATGTACTGAGATATTGGATAATCAATCGTTTCTCCGTTAATAAACGGTACACCCTGAAACTGGAAGTGCAGATGCGGCTCGGGGGACCTTCCTGAGTTGCCGCAATTGGCAATTATCTGACCTGCTTTAACAAACTCACCCAATTGCACCTTGAATGAACCGGGTTTTACATGACACATTTTAGAGTAAAAATCCTGCCCATGTTTTATTATAATTGTATTTCCCCAGTTATCTTCAATGTTCACGTCTCCGACAGCATTATCAGGAATGCCGTCAATAATTTTATCCACATATCCATCAGCGGGAGAAAGTATAGCCTTATTGTAACAATAAAAATCTTCAAGTTTACCCCCAAGATTACGATACGTGTTTCCAAGGGAATCTTTAATCACAAAATCCCATGCATGTTTCCATTTATGCTTATGCGTAATATCACCGTTATGCCCCTGCGATACATTCCAATCGCCAAAGAAAGGCAGACGCACAGTATAATACTTGTAATCCCTGAAACGGAAATTATTATTCAGGAAAGAATACAGATTGTTCTCGGGTGAGTTCTGTTGTATGGCTACCTCCGTCAGACCTTCTTTCTTTGTAAACCTTGATTTAACAACGAATAAAAACAGAATCACTATAATATTAAACGGTAATGAATAAATGTGCAATCCAAAAGTTGAGAAGATATTGCCAAAGCTATATGATACCAAAACAGTCAGAGGCATAAGAATTAACGTCCAAAGATAGGAGCGCCATGAAGGCACGAGGAAATATCCACCGATGGCAATAGCTGTAAGAATATAATTGAATCCTATGTATGCATAAGTTGTTTCGGTAATATTAATCTGAAGCAGCTGGTAGAACAAATAAGCAGAGTAGAAACCTATCAGCGAAAGAGAGAATGCTATGCGCGAGTAATAAAGGATGCCTGCGGCAATAATAATACCCGCAAGAACATTGTACTGAAAGATTATAGCCCCGAGAGACAGAAAATAAACTTTAATAGATGGTATAATAATGATACTGTTCCACCATTCATAAACTCCAAGCAGCCAGTTACCCCCAAGCATATAAATATCATTTAGAATGAAAACACCTCTGCCGCTAAGACCCAGTATATTAAGGTCGCGTCCTACAAGCGTTACCACCCAGTAAGCCACAAGGAAAGGCAGGCTAAGGTAGGGCAAAGCGTACTTTGATAGAAGGTTCTCAAACGTAACGGTGACGAGAAAAGCGAAAATCGATGCCAGCACAACAATTAACAGTACCGCCCAGTTAGACTGATACTGCAACCCGAGTCCAAGTCCTGCAAGCAAGCTGTTAAAACCGTAATAGCCTTTTTCAATCTTGTGCTTGTCATATCCAAGAGTTTCTGCAACGACGTATGCGGTTATAACAGAAATAAGTCCGCAGAGCCCTGCAAAATAATCGAAGAAAGATGTTATCAGCAATAAACCTGCAAAGAACAGTTTATCTGAAAAGAAAATTATTGAGTAACTGTTTAATATGCTTTTAACGAATCTCAAATTATAATTTTATTTTTTCAAGATGCTGCGGCACAGATTCAAGCGCCGTTACAGTTTTGTTTGTTTCGTTATCCCTGATTACATGAACACCGCTGTTTGTATCTATCAAAACGACTCTCGGTCTAAGTGTTATAAACTGCATCCACTGTGTCATGTTATAGGCACCGACACTGCTTACAACAACGTTGTCATCTTTTTTCAAAGGCGGCAGCTGAATAGAGTCACGAATCTGGTCTATGTTCATACATAAAGGACCAAAGATAGTTGTGGTTTCAGAGTTTTGTGAATATTCTTTTTCGGGGTTTATCTGATGCTCATACCAAAAAGCTGTGAAGAGAATATTGACTCCAAAATTTACTATTGTCGAACGTCTCCCGTCAGAGAGTTTCTTGTTTGCGATTACGGTACCCAGGAGATATCCTGCAGCATCTATAAGTGCTCTTCCTGTTTCGAGAATCAGTAACGGCATTTCATCGCGGTCAAGCTGAGAATTTATAAGTGCGTTTGTAACAGCATCTGCGTATTCATCAAAAGAGGGTGCTGTATCTTTACCTGTCAGGTAGGCTCCTTTAAGAGTATTGTGTGACGCAAACCCACCTCCAATATCAATGTAGCTTATATTAGTATTATATTTCTTTTTAAAATCATAAGCAAGCTTTGCGAGTTTGGTTGCGGCAACCTCGTAAGCGCTTGCTGTTAGCATAAACGTGCCGATATGAGTGTGAAGACCAACAAACTCAAGCTTTTTGGATATCATAATCCTGTTTATTGCCTCCCATGCTTCTCCGCTTTCGAAGTTAAATCCGAATCTGTCCCACTGAGGATGCACACCGGTATCCATGTTTACGCGGATAGCAACCTTGGGTTTTTTATTCATGCTTCCTGCAATATCTATAAGCATGTACAACTCGTCAAAATGGTCTATATGAATAAGTGAGCCGTTAGCCGCAGCGACCCTCAGATCATCTTCGGTTTTATCAGGTCCGTTAAATATTATTTTAGAGCCGTCAACACCGTTTGAAAGGGCTTTGTCATATTCAAACCTTGAAACAACTTCTGCCCATGAACCTTCCTGATGGAATACTCTGCAAACAGCATCGAGGTAATTGGTTTTGTACGACCAAGCAAATTGTACCTTTGGATAACGGGTTTCAAATGCGCGTTTTGCTTCATGTATTGTGTTGCGCAATGTGTTTTCAGATATTACAAAAAGAGGCGTTCCATGTTCTTTTAAAAGTTCGGAAACAGAAACATCATCAATATGTGTGATTGGTTCAAGCTCCGTTCTTAAACCAAACTTGTTGGAGATTCCAACGTTGAGTTTTTTAATTATCGGTCTTTCGAATGGTAATTTCTTCATATATTTAAATTTTTTAAAGTTCAGAATAAAGTGTCAGTTTCTCAAAATCAGATAAACTAACTATAAGATCATAGGAATATCTGATAAAGAGTTTACCGACTTCATATTTCTTAAAAGGTTTTACTTCCATACCGAGAGCAAGCTTAACAAGAGCTTCGGGAATGTTCTGTCCTGCGCCTACTGCAAGGTAAACCCAGGCAGGAATACGCGGATTAATTTCAATAAGGTAGTATTCGTTATCTTCTGTTTTAATCATCTCAAGTTCCATACCGCCTCTCCACTTTGTGCGCTTGATGAGCTTTCTGGTAAGGCTAAGCAGGTTGGTATCGCCAAGAGTAATACCCGCCCAAGCTTTTCCCTTGTCGGTGATAAACTGTTTGCGCATTGGTACGGCGCCAATAGTGTTTCCTTCGCCGTCACCGAGAGCAATAACATTAACTTCTGTTCCCTTAACAAACTGCTGAACGATAATGGGTAGTCCCCACTTAGCTGCAATTTTATGAAAGGCAGATTTTGCCTGATCTTCATTGTGAGCGACATACGCATCATAGTATTTTCCCTTTACAAGCATTGGGTATTCATAGTCATCTTCTTCTTCGAGTTTTTCAAAATCCTTATCGGAAAAAATCGGTTTGCTGTCGGGTACTTTTATGTTGTATTTCTTGCCAAAATCAGGGAGAACAGTTTTGTGTCTTTCTTCAAACTGAGGAATAGTAGGAAGGAAAGTATGAATACCAATTTTCTTCAGCCTGTCTGCAGCTTTCATAAATGTATAAAGCTCTGCGTCAAAGTTAGGGATTAAAACATCTATGTGTTCAAGGTTGTTGATATACTCTATTCTTTTCATGAGTGTATCGGAACCGAGATTCGGATATGGAATCTGGTAAGTTTTATCGACATGGTCGCGCATATAAATACCCGGCTCAAGATTCTCGTATGCAAGTCCCACGATACGAGGTTCGAAATAGTTTGATTCTTTAAGAGCTCTAATTACAGGTATCCCCGGTCCGGGGTTGTCAATATTATTAAGCCCCGTAACGCCGACAGTTATTTTCTTCTTTTTCATTTTACGATGTTAAGCTTTTTAAGTGTGAATACATATTCATCGATAGTTTTATCGAGCAACGTTGGAGTTACTTCATACTTGTTTAAAAGTATTTGCTTGACATCATCGAGACTTTTCTGTTCGCGTATCAGTTCAAGAATTTCAGCAGCGATAGGGTTCAGAGAGAAAGAATCGCCAGACATTGAGTCGAAGAGAAATCCTGATTCGCTTACTGCAATGTTTTTATTTACTTTCATATTATTTAAGTTTTTATTTATTTTGTTAATATCATTCTTTTGGTTTCGCTGTATCCATCTGTCGTCAACTTGTAAAAATACACACCGCTGTTGTATGACGAGGCATCAAACATAACCTGATAGGTACCTGCTGTTTGCTTATCATTTACAAGCGTTGTCAGCTCTTTGCCAAGTAAATCGTAAACTACCAGCTTTACAAATCCGCTTTGCGGTAAGTTATACTTTATATTAGTCACCGGATTAAAAGGATTCGGATAATTTTGACTAAGTGAATATGATGGGGGTGTTACCTCTGAAATTTTAGTAACGTTTAATATTTCCGTCAGCTGCCTGCGATATACAAACTGACCGTCTGTACCTGCAAACACATAACCGTTTACAGCTGTGACGGTGTATGCAACGGGAACAAAATCAAATCCCTGGTTCTTTGCTACCCATGTGGCACCATTGTTGGAAGATATATAAACGCCATAGCCGGTAGCTGCAAAAAGGTTACCTCCGCTTGCGGCAATATCGTAAACATACAAACCTGGTAAGCCGTTATTAATTGCCGTCCAGCTTGAACCATTATTAGTTGAAAGAAATATACCGTTAGCTGTACCTGCGTACAAATTACTGCCACTTGCGGTAAGAGCCCAAACGTACTGGTTTGTTAATCCATTATTAACCGCTGACCAGCTTGCACCGTTATTGCTGGAAACGAAGACTCCGCCGCCGTCTGTTGCAACGAATATATTACTTCCAATCACAGCAAAACTCCAGACATATAAATTTGTAAGTCCTGTATTTGACTCTGTCCAGCTT
>JBHELA010000297.1:0-14609 GCA_041859005.1 Ignavibacteria bacterium | reverse complement strand
CCGTTTAATCCAACAACCAACATTGAATTTTCAATGCGCAATGCTCAATTTGCGTCATTGAAAGTTTATGATATTCTCGGAAAGGAAGTTGCAACTCTCGTGAATGAAAAACTTTCAGCAGGTACTTACAGTGTTAACTGGAACGCGGCAGAATATCCGAGCGGAGTTTACTTTTATAAACTAATAACAGATGGATATTCAGAAACCAAACGAATGTTGTTCTTGAAATAGGAATAAATAATTAACCTTTAAAGAATATAACTAATAATTATGAAAAAAATCTTATTGATATTATTTGCAATTTTTTTGCTCGTTGGAATTAACACTTTTGCTCAGACCGGTCAAGACTGGAAATGGATGCACCAAACCCCACAGGGAAATGTATTAAGGTACGTAAAAATGTGGGATGCAAACAATTGGTATGCAGTTGGGTATGCAGGTACATTTATGAAGACAACAAATGCAGGAACATACTGGTCATTTACGCATAAAGCAGGTGGTTCTAATTTAGGTTATACAGGACAATCAACAAATATGTACAATGCACATTTCTTTAATCAAAGTACCGGTGTCGTTGTAGGCGTTGCTTCTGTTAACGGCGGTATAGCAAGAACAACAGACGGCGGCGCAACATGGGACACTGCATATTCAAACACTGCAACTGCAGGAATCTTTTATCAGGTACAGTTTCTTAATAACAATGTTGGTTATGCTGTAGGAACCGTAACCCCAAAAATCTGGAAAACCACAAATGGTGGTATAAACTGGACAGGAATTGCGAGTGCACCAACAACTACAGTTTATGATATATATGCTTTTGATACACTGAATTTGATTATAAGCACTACCTTAGGAAATGTACAGAATTCAACTGATGGCGGTGCAACCTGGTCTGCAGTAATTTCAACCGGAAGTACAACAGTAGGAAACAAAATTCATTTTATTAACAACAATACAGGATATTTAGCAGGTGCGACAGGAAAATTTTCATTTACAATTGATGGTGGAACTACATGGTCAACAAAGCCGGTTATGATTGGAACCACAACTAATACGTCGGCATATTATGACATTTCGGTTATTACAAGTCCTGTTTTAAAAGTATTTTTGACAGGCGATGCTAACGCAATCTATAAAACCCAGGATAACGGAACAACTTGGGATACAATTGGTTTTTTGGCAACAGACGGATCACAGCCTTGGACGAGCACTTATTATGCCTCATCTTTATCAGCGACAGGAGATACAATAATCACAGCCGGTAATTTTGGATTAATTAACAGAAGACTGAATGCAAGTAACAGGCAAGTATTCACAACGGTCAAAAAAGCCACAACCACTTATGAAGTATGGGTTCAGAACTCGTCCCCTACAGGAATTATAATTGCTGTCGGCGGAAGGTCATCGGCAGCAGGACCTGCAGATCAGGTATTACGATCTACTAATGGCGGACAAACATGGACAGTTGCCGCATTCCCGTCAACTACTTATGGTTTCATGAACAGTATTTCTATGATTAATGATAACACAGGATTCACTTGCGGTCAGTACACCAGTGTATTTAAAACAACAAATTCCGGTGCAAGCTGGGATTCGGTCCCAACACCATTTACTAGTTCCGGAATAACAAAAGTTCTTTCAAAAATACAATTTGTTGATGCTAATACAGGATGGTGTTTTTCAAGGTATAATATGATCGGTGACTCAACTATTATTAAAACGACAAACGGCGGTGCAACATGGTTCAGACAAACACTTGGAAATGGATTAACGAGTCTGGATGCCGCAATTTATACGGCTGACTTTGTAAATGCAAATACAGGCTGGATTGTTAATGCAGGTAATAAAAGGCCTTATCACACGACTGACGGTGGAAATACCTGGACGAAAGACTCAATTGTTGATGTATTCAACGGTACAATGAATGGAATTGATATGGTAAATGAAACAACAGGTTACATCGTAGGTACATTGGGCAGAATATATAAAACCACTAATGGCGGTTTACTCTGGGACACTTTATCCAAACCGGGATGGAATGGCCCTTCGTGGTATGGTGTTAAATTTTTAAATTCTAATATTGGTGCTATTACAGGATCAAACGGAATGACACTTTTTACGAGTAATGGCGGTATAAACTGGAATCTTCAAAATACATCAGGCTCAACAATGCAAAACGTTTATTTGGTGCCCGGTGCAGCTTACACTTGCGGGACGACAGGATCAATTTGGAAGAACAACACACTCCCGACAGTTATAGAGAGTCATTTATTGGAAATACCCAGACATTATAAACTCGAGCAAAATTATCCGAATCCGTTTAATCCAACTACCAATGTTCAATTTTCAATTCCAAATGCACAATTTGTTACATTAAAAGTATTCAATATTCTCGGAAAAGAAGTATCAACACTCGTGAATGAAAAACTTTCAGAGGGGATATACTCTGTTAACTGGAATGCGGCAGAATATCCGAGCGGAGTTTACTTTTATAAACTAATAACAGATGGATATTCAGAAACCAAACGAATGTTGCTTTTGAAATAATAATTTATGTAATGATAAAACGATTATATTTTTTACTCTTTATGCTTTGTATGTTTGCGAGTTACGGTGCCCATGCGAACAACATCAGTGTAAGTAATTTTAGTCTTACAGGACAAAACACGCAGAGTCACTATGCAATGATAAAGTTTGACATAAGCTGGGAAAATTCATGGCGGACATCAGCAGCGCCTAATAACTGGGATGCTGCCTGGATATTTATAAAATATCGTGTGAACGGTACAGGCGAATGGCAGCATGCGTGGCTGAACAACACAGGGCACTTAAATCCTGCGGGAAGTACGATTTCAACTTTCGACGGTGCAAATTTATCGAGCGGAGTCTATTATTATTGCAGACGGATTCATACACAGAAACAAAGCGGATGACATTGGTTAAATAAAGAAATATTTTGCAGGTTAGAGATTTGAATCTGACCTGCGAAATTTTAATACGAAATTGAAAACTATTAAAAAGTATTAATATATAATATGAAAACCAAATATGCTCTTATAGTAACACTTTTTGTTATTCTTAATTCTACAGTCTTAATTCTGAATTGTTTTAGCCAGTGGGAAACGGAATATCAGCTTACGAATGCACCGGGCGGTTCTTACTTGTCAAAACCTAATGCAAGGTGTCTTACCGCAAATGGAGATACACTTCATACTGTATGGTATGACAGACGCGACGGTGTAGATGAAGTATATTACAAACGCTCCACGAACAAAGGAACAACCTGGGAAGCAGATACACGGCTAACGAATAATATTGGTTTTTCAATTGAGCCGTCAGTTGCTGTATCCGGCTCGTTCGTACATGTAATCTGGTATGACAAGAGCCCCGGAAACTTTGAAATCTTTTACAAACGCTCTACAGATGGCGGTACAACCTGGGGAGCAGATATACGTCTCACAAATGACGATTCGGTGTCTAATCATCCTTCAGTTGCAGCTTTTGGCTCAAATGTATATGTGGTATGGGAAGATAATCGCACTATCAATTGGGAAATTTTCTGCAAACTTTCTTCAGATAACGGAACTACATGGGGTGCGGATACACGCTTGACGAATAAAGCAGGTAATTCATATTTTGCTACGGTTGAAGTTTTTGGTTCAAATGTGCATATAGCCTGGTATGACTGGCGCGACGGCAACTCAGAAATATACTACAAACGTTCCACCAATGCAGGCATAAACTGGGAAGCGGATGTGAGATTGACAAATAATTCTTTCAGTTCTTTTTATCCTTCAATTGGTATCAGCGGCTCAAATATTCATATTGTTTGGTTTGACAACCGGGAAGGAAACAATGAAATTTATTACAAACGCTCTACCAACTATGGAGTAAACTGGGGAGCGGATACCCGTCTGACTAATAATTCTGGTGCTTCGGTTTATCCAAACATAGCTGTCTCAGGCTTAAATGTGCATTTCGTTTGGCATGACAACAGCATCGGTAATACTTATAAGATATTTTACAAACGCTCCACCGATGGTGGAATATACTGGCAGGCAGAAGAACAGTTGACAAGTAACGAACTGAATTCTAATTATCCTTTCATTGCTATCGCGGGTTCGAGCTTGCATGTAATATGGATAGACACCCGTATTAGTTCCAATGCTGAGTTATATTACAGACGCAATCTAACGGGAAACATTGTAACAGAAATATATAATATTTCGACTAAATCACCCGATAGTTTTTCTCTTAATCAGAACTATCCGAATCCGTTTAATCCAACAACCAACATTAAATTTTCAATGCGCAATGCTCAATTTGCTACATTGAAAGTTTATGATATACTCGGGAAAGAAGTTGCAACACTCGTAAATGAAAAACTTTCAGAGGGGACATACTCTGTTAACTGGGATGCGGCAGAATATCCGAGCGGAGTTTACTTTTATAAACTAATAACAGATGGATATTCAGAAACCAAACGAATGTTGCTTTTGAAATGATTCATATTTAATTTAACACTTATGAGACATATAAAATATTTTATAATTGTTATTATGCTTTGTCTGTTTGCGAGTTACGATGCCTTTGCGAACAACATCAGTGTAAGTAACTTTAGTCTTACAGGGCAAAACGTACAGAGTTACTATGCAATGATAAAGTTTGACATAAGCTGGGAAAATTCATGGCGTACATCATCATCAGCGCCTAATAACTGGGATGCTGCTTGGATATTTATAAAATATCGTGTGAACGGAACAGGCGAATGGCAGCATGCGTGGCTGAACAACACAGGGCACATAAATCCTGCGGGAAGTACGATTGAAACGGGTTTGCTAAAACCGGATTCAACATTTAACCAAACTACTAATCCCGGAATTGGAGTGTTCATATATAGAGATGCAAACGGAACGGGAACATTTTCGAAAACGGGTGTACAGCTTCGCTGGAACTACGGAGCGAACGGAGTGCCGGATAATGCAAATATTGACATAAGAGTTTTTGCGATTGAGCAGGTATATGTGCCGCAGGGAAGTTTTTATGTCGGCAGTGGAGGCACGGAGCCGGGCGGATTTTTTAAATATCCCACAACAACAAACCCTTATCAAATTACAAATGAAGGGGAAATCACAGTAGGAACATCCACGGATAATCTTTATTATGTACCAAGCGGATCAGGCGGGAGCTGGAACGGAGACGGGCTTGGGCCTATTCCATCATCTTTTCCAAAAGGTTACAATGCTTTTTATTGTATGAAATATGAAATAACACAGCAAGGGTATGTTAACTTTTTAAATAGTCTGACACAAACACAGGCGACTGTTCGAAAATATTCAACATCTCTCTACCGCTATGCCATCACAGGAAATACCGTAGGCAGTTATAGCACAAACAACCCATATCTCCCCTGCAACTATTTGTTATGGTCTGATTTTGCGGCATATCTCGATTGGTGCGGTCTCAGACCAATGACTGAGCTTGAATTTGAAAAAGCATGCCGAGGGACATTAGCACCTGTTCCAAACGAATATGCATGGGGAAGTATAAGTGTTGCAATCAACCCATATGCACTTAGTGATATCGGTAAAAACGATGAAGGCATCTCAACAAATTTCAACACAACAGATGGAAATGCTACAAATTACAGCACTGCCTGGCTGGCTGGATTCCAAGGACCTGTTAGAGTTGGTATATTTGCAGGGAATAGTTTAAACACTGGCAGGATAACATCAGGTGCTGCTTATTATGGAATGATGGAGATGAGCGGAAATATGTTTGAGTATACTGTAGCGGCCGGAAATCCAACCGGAAGAGAATTTACCCCTGTGAATGGCAATGGAATGCTGACAGCAATGGGCGAATCTGATGCTGCAACATGGCCCCCTGTTTCAACTGCAACCGGAATAGGGTTCCGCGGCGGTGATTGGAGCAATGGAGCGGGTTATTCAAAATTGTCTGCCCGAAGCCGTGCCGCATATATAGATAATAGCCGCAACAGGAGTTATGGCGGGCGCGGAGTTCGTTTGGAACCAATACAGCAAATTAAACAATAAATTTCATAAATATTTAATTAATAAAGAATGAAAGAAAGATTTAGTAAATTAGCACTTATAACGGCAATCCCAGTTTTTCTGATGTTTGCGTTGAATGCACAGGCGCAGTGGATTGTTCGATATACTTCATCACCAAATCAAACTATAAAAGCTATGGGTTTTTACGATGTTAATACAGGATACCACGCAGGGATATTATATAACGGTTCCACTATGAACATAGGTAAAACAACAAACGGAGGAGTTAATTATACGTTACAAAACTCTCATTATACTTCTCAGGTTTTTAATTCGATGTTTGTGATTCATCCCGATACAGTATTTTTTTGCGGTGGTCACGGCATAATTTTAAAAACTGTTGACGGAGGTTTAAACTGGAACTCATATATTTATTCTGATACTACTCTCCAACTCTGGGGTATGTTTTTTCTTAATTCGCAAACAGGGTATTGCGTCGGTGGAAAAGGTAAAATCTTAAAGACAACCAATCAAGGCTTATCTTGGGATGTAAAACCAACAACATTTCCTCTGACTGATTTACACAGTGTGTTTTTTGTAAATGAAAATACCGGATACATTGGCGGTTCGGCGAATCAATTTCTAAAAACTACAAATGCCGGGGCGAACTGGGAAAATAAAGTTGGATTAAATATAAGTGGTTTTGAAAGCCATTCGTCTGTACATTTTTTTGATGCGAATACCGGAATGTACTGTACAAATGCAGGAAGGATTGTAATGACGACTAATGGAGGAGATAACTGGGCACTGATGACTGATTTATCGAATTCCGGACTCTGGTGTCTGTCATTCCCAAATGCGCAGACGGGATATGCAAGTGCATCACACGGGATTATATTAAAAACAACAAACGGCGGTACAAACTGGATTACTCAAAATACCGGGATAGATGAAATATTATATGTAATTGATTTTCTCACACCGGATACCGGATATGTAACAACCTGGACGGGAAAGATTTTGAAAACAACGAACGGCGGATTGACATTTGTTTCACAAAATGGGAGTACAATACCTTCAGAATATAAACTCGAGCAGAACTATCCGAACCCGTTTAATCCAATAACCAACATTAAATTTTCAATGCTCAATGCTCAATTTGCCTCCTTGAAAGTTTATGATATTCTCGGAAAAGAAGTATCAACGCTCGTGAATGAAAAACTTTCAGCGGGTACTTACAGTGTTAACTGGAATGCTGCAGAATATCCGAGCGGAGTTTACTTTTATAAACTAATAACAGATGGATATTCAGAAACCAAACGAATGTTGCTTTTGAAATGATAATTTATGTAAAAATTGAAGTAATGATAAAACGATTATATTTTTTACTCTTTATGCTTTGTCTGTTTGCGAGTTACAGTGCTTTTGCAAACAACATCAGTGTAAGTAACTTTAGTCTTACAGGACAAAACGCACAGAGTCACTATGCAATGATAAAGTTTGACATAAGCTGGGAAAATTCCTGGCGGACATCAGCAGCGCCTAATAACTGGGATGCTGCCTGGGTGTTTGTGAAATATCGTGTGAACGGAACAGGCGAATGGCAGCATGCGTGGCTGAACAACACAGGGCACGTAAATCCTGCGGGAAGCACGATTGCAACGGGATTGCTTAAAACCGACTCAGTATTTAACCAAACGACTAATCCCGGAATTGGTGTGTTCATATATAGAGATGCGGACGGTACTGGGACATTTTCGAAAACAGGTGTACAGCTTCGCTGGAACTACGGAGCGAACGGAGTGCCGGATAATGCAAATATTGACATAAGAATATTTGCAATCGAGCAGGTATATGTGCCGCAGGGAAGTTTTTATGTCGGCAGCGGAGGCAATGAGAGTGCTGCCTTCTACAAGTATCCTGATTATACTACATATCATATCACAAGCGAAAGTGTAATACCTGTTGGAGCACAAACCGACTGGTTATATTACCCACTCACTGCTTATGGAGGAGATAGGCAAGGACCTATACCTGCAGAATTTCCAAAAGGTTATAATGCTTTTTATTGTATGAAATACGAAATTACACAGCAGGGATATGTTGACTTTCTAAATTCAATAACTCAGGCACAAGCAAATACCCGTAAATACAATAAGCCCGCTACAAATTACCGCTATGAAATCACCGGAAATACTGTTGGTAGTTATATTACTGCAAATCCTTATGTTGCTTGCAATTATTTAAACTGGTCTGACATTGCGGCATACCTTGATTGGAGTGGTTTACGCCCAATGACCGAACTGGAATTTGAGAAAGCAGGCCGCGGAACATCAGCATCGGTACCAAATGAATTTGTTTGGGGTAATTCACAGATTACAACAAGTCCATATACACTTGGTAATACCGGAGCAAATAACGAAACCATCTCAAACAATTACAGTTCTGCTGAGGGAAATGCTATTTATATCTCGACTTTTAGCACAATCAATGGACCACTCCGTGTTGGAATATTCGCCGGCAATGTATTGAATTCGGGCAGAGTTTCTGCTGGTGCTACATATTTCGGTATAATGGAAATGACAGGTAATGTGTATGAGCGGACTGTAACAGCAGGAAATCCGTCCGGCAGAACCTATACAGGTTTGCATGGAAATGGAATGCTTGATGTGAGCGGTAATGCTGATGTATTACTTTGGCCCGGTACTAATGCTTTGGGGTCGGGTTTCCGTGGCGGTGCCTGGGGGTCAACAGTGTTTTATATAGGAACATCTGTCAGATACGATGCAGCACTTACCGTTATTAATCGCTATAACGATTACGGAGGTCGCGGAATTCGTTCTGCACCTGAAACAAGAAGGATGTTACTTTTGAAATAGATCTAATTAAATTTAACACATATGAGATACATAAAATATTTTATAATAGTCTTTATGCTTTTTATGTTTGCCGGTTACAGTGCCTTTGCAAACAACATCAGTGTCAGTAATTTTAGTCTTACAGGACAAAACGCACAGAGTCACTATGCAATGATAAAGTTTGACATAAGCTGGGAAAATTCCTGGCGGACATCGGCAGCGCCGAACAACTGGGATGCTGCCTGGGTGTTTGTGAAATACCGTGTGAACGTGACAGGTGAATGGCAGCACGCGTGGCTGAATAACACAGGGCACGTAAATCCTGCGGGAAGTACGATTTCAACAGGGTTGCTAAAAACTGATTCAGCTTTTCATCAAACGACTAATCCCGGAATTGGTGTATTCATATATAGAGATGCGGACGATACGGGAACATTTTCGAAAACGGGTGTACAGCTTCGCTGGAATTATGGAGCAAACGGAGTGCCGGATATTGCCAATATTGATATTCGAGTATTTGCAATCGAACAGGTATTTGTACCGCAGGGAAGTTTTTATGCCGGCAGCGGCGGAACGGATTATTATGCTTTCTACAAATATCCAACAACCACAAATCCTTATCAAATCACAAGCGAAGGACAAATACCTGTTGGCAACCAAACGGGTAATCTATATTATCTACCCGGACGTTCCGGTGACGGACTTGGACCTATCCCAACTGCATTCCCAAAAGGATACAGTGCTTTTTACTGTATGAAGTACGAAATTTCACAGCAGGGATATGTAGATTTTTTAAATTCGCTTACACAAACACAAGCAACAATCCGAAAATATACTTACTCATTATACCGCTATGCCATCACTGGAAGTGTAGTCGGCAGTTATGCAACCACTAATCCATGTGTCGCCTGCAATTACATAAGCTGGTCTGATTTAGCGGCATATCTTGATTGGAGCGGTTTAAGACCAATGACTGAACTTGAATTTGAAAAAGCCTGCCGTGGAACAATATATCCTTTGCCAAACGAATATGTATGGGGCACAACGGGAGTGGTAACAAGTATATACACACTTATTAACGGTGGTTTAATTAATGAAAATATAGGAAGCAATTATAGTACAAGTTTAGGTAATTCCGGAAATATAAGCACTATTTGGAACAGCGGTATTATCCGTGGACCAGTTCGCGTAGGAATTTTTGCAGGTAATTCTCTTAATTCCGGCAGGATAACATCGGGAGCCACATATTACGGAATAATGGAAATGGGCGGCAACCTTGAAGACCGAGTAATAACTGTTGGTAACACAATAGGAAGGTCATATATTGGAACACACGGAAATGGTTTGCTCACATCAATCGGTGATGCAGATGTCTATTCATGGCCGGACACCACTGCAGCGGGTGCAGGATGCCGGGGAGGTTGTTATCAAACCAGTCCTAATGCATTACAAATTTCCTCCCGACGTATGACTGCAGACACGGTAAAGTTGCATAATAGTAACTTTGGCGGACGCGGAGTTCGTTTGGAACCAATACAGTAAATTGAAGAAATGATAAAACGATTATATTCTTTAGCCTTTATGCTTTGTCTGTTTGCGAGTTACAGTGCCTTTGCAAACAACATCAGTGTAATTAACTTTAGTCTTACAGGACAAAACACACAGAGTCACTATGCAATGATAAAGTTTGATATAAGCTGGGAAAATTCATGGCGTACATCATCAGCACCTAATAACTGGGATGCTGCCTGGGTGTTTGTGAAATATCGTGTGAACGGGACAGGCGAATGGCAGCACGCGTGGCTGAATAACACAGGGCATGTGAATCCTGCGGGAAGTTCGATTTCAACAGGGTTGCTAAAAAATGATTCAGCTTTTCATCAAACGACTAATCCAGGAATTGGTGTGTTCATATATAGAGATGCAAACGGTACGGGGACATTTTCGAAAACAGGTGTACAGCTTCGCTGGAATTATGGAGCGAACGGAGTGACGGATGCTGCAAATATTGACATAAGAGTTTTTGCGATTGAGCAGGTATATGTGCCGCAAGGAAGTTTTTATATCGGCAGTGGAGGCACGGAGCCGGGCGGATTTTATAAATATCCCGCAACAACAAACCCTTATCAAATTACAAATGAAGGCGCGATTAATGTATCAACAACAGCAAATAACCTTTATTACTTCAATCCTTCAAGTTACAGCGGAGACCAGCAAGGACCGATACCTGCGACATTTCCAAAGGGATATAATGCTTTTTATTGCATGAAGTATGAAATAAGTCAGCAGGGATATGTGGACTTTTTAAATTCGCTAACGCAAACTCAGTCTGCAAACAGGTTTCCGGACAATAATGGATTTTGGAGGCATGCAATTTCAGGAAGCGGCGGTGTTTATTATACAACAAATCCCTTTGTTGCCTGTAATAATTTAGGTTGGGCTGATTTAGCGGCATATCTTGATTGGAGTGGATTGCGCCCGATGACAGAACTTGAATTTGAAAAATCCTGCCGCGGGACACAAGAGGCAGTTCCAAACGAATATGCATGGGGAAATACATCAATATCGGATAGTTTGTATACGACTGTTAATAACGGTGCAAGCATCGAAAATATCTCAATAAATTACAGCACTGTTTCAGGCAATTCTGCTGTTTATAATACAATACCGCGAGGTCTTTCCTTTGGGCCTCTGCGTGTAGGTATTTTTGCAGGCAATGGATTAAATACAGGAAGAGTATCCTCAGGGGCTGCTTTTTACGGCATAATGGAAATGACAGGAAATTTGATTGAACGAATTGTTACAATAGGAAATGCGACGGGAAGAGCATTTACCGGAACAAACGGCAATGGTTCATTAAATGCAAGCGGCAATGCCGATGAAATGCTTTGGCCTCCGTTAAATTCCACGGGATCGGGTTTCCGGGGCGGTGATTGGTTTCTTCTTATTACAACATTAAGAGTATCAGACAGAGACAATGCGGCACGAGGCAGCGATGGACGATACGGCGAATATGGCGGCCGTGGTGTTCGCAAGGCACCAATCCAATAAATACAATATTGAAAAGAATAATGAAGCTTATTTAATTAAAATAAACACAAATAATTTATGAAAACTATTTTAACATTGTTTATATTTTTTTCTGCTTCTTTGGTTTTTGGGCAGAACTGGTATACGGTTTGCGGAAATAATCAGAAAAACGGTGTAACAAAAATGACGGGACCTGTTTCAATTGCTTCGCCGTATTGGACTGCAACAAGTCCAACAGCAACTGTATGGGGAAATGCAGTTTATACTTTCGGGAATAAATTTGTATCATCGCGCGGAGTTCTTTCTCCATATAGGATGCTTGTAGAAATGCGGGATTTGACGACAGGTGATTTAATCTGGCAGAAAACGGTAAATGATACTGCGAGGTTATACACAGTTGGTTTTACTGAAGACGCAGTTTATGCGATTGATTATCAAGGTGCAACGGCAAATCTGTTTGCGCTGACAGTTGACAGCGGAAACGTTAAATGGAGTTTTGCTGCCGGTATTACTTCCGTTACCACAGGAATATGTTTTGCACCGGACGGGGACCCGATTATAATTGGTAAAAGATTAGACAGGAAAACAGGTACGGTGAAATGGGCTTATAATTATACAATACCCGTAAGCCCTGATGGCGGATATGTTGTTAATGGAAACACATATTATCACTGGACAGGTTCACTTTCAACCCCCAAAAAATTAATTGCAGTTGATATTAATACGGGTCTTTTAAAATATCAGTCAGATGCATTGCCCGGTGCAGGTGACCAAGAAAATGACCTTGTAATCGGACCGGACGGTACAATATATATAGCAAGGGATAATGGCTCACTGCACGCCTTTACTGATAACGGTTCAGGATTTACACAAAAATGGGCTTTAAGTCCTGCGGTGTTACCAAAATCTTTTGGACCAAATAACACTATATATTGCGCAAATGTAAATTTTGGATTACCAAACGGAACGCTGATGAGAGTAGACGGCAATAACGGCACAGTGATTGATTCAGTTTCTTCAGGTTTGAAAGCAAAATTCATTACAGTAGGTTATGACTCAACAGTATATGTTAATAACGGCGAAGGAGCGACAGGAAAGGTTGTTGCTTTTTCACCTGATTTGCAAACAATGAAATGGCAAATGGATTTGCCAAACACAACATATCTTGGTTATACCATAGGCAAAGAGGGGGTATTTGTTGCAATTGGATCGGGAAATCAAATTACTGCATATAAACCCACTATAAGCAGAAAACCGATTGCAGATTTCAGGTCGAGCGGAAGAGATATAAACACATCGCAGACAATAAACTTCTTTGACCAGTCTTCATACTCGCCAACATCCTGGAACTGGACATTTACAGGCGGAACACCTTCTTCATCTACGTCACAAAATCCAACAGGAATATCTTATAGTGCGGTCGGGATTTACGAAGTGAAATTAGCTGCGGTTAATTCTTTTGGGGCAGATACAATTACCAGAACAAGTTATGTATTTGTAAACAACCCAACGGTAATCAGCGGAAACGAGAATACGAATCCCAACGAATTCAAACTTGAACAGAACTATCCGAATCCGTTTAACCCAACAACCAACATTAAATTTTCAATGAGCAATTTGCAGTTTGTAACATTGAAAGTTTATGACATGCTCGGGAAAGAAGTTACAACGCTCGTTAAAGAAAAACTAACACCCGGAACATACAGTATTAACTGGAATGCAGCAGAATATCCAAGTGGAGTTTACTTTTACAATATAATAACGGGCGGATACAGCGAAACAAAACGAATGTTACTTTTGAAATGAGTGCCAAGCAAAGCTTAAACCAAATCCGAACAAACAAATAACGGATTGAATTCTAATTAGGTGAAGCGGGGAGTTGCGCCCCCGATAAGTCCTAATCGTGGTAAAATTCTGTAGCCACGTAGCGAGAAGTCGGTTAGTATCTGGAAACGGATATTAACTAAGCGACTTGATCCGTCGCGGCGGATAACCTGAAAGGGTGCGACGCAAAAGACCGGGTTGTAATGCAAATGAACACAGGTAGCCTCGTAAAGACCAAAGATAAAGATGGACGAGCCTCTATTTTAAAGGCGAAGTCAGCATCATAAACGCAGAAGTCAGCAAAGAAGAAAGCTGCAACAGAGAACGGTTTATGACATCTTCGGGGTATTAGTGACGACACCGTAAGACAGAAAGTCTAGGAACTTGGGAAGCCCTCGCTTGCCTTACGAAAGAAAGTAGAGTAAGAAAGAAGTTCTTCTTATAAGGTGATCGAAATAGAAGGAACGCAGGCAGGGTGGCGGATGAGACCGTAGTACTGATGATAGCAATTCAAGATAAAATTGCAGTAGGGAAGGATCCCTACTGAATGATGCGACCGAAGAAAAGAAGGAATTGTGTACTGTCTGTAAACAGACTATTTTACACTTCATGAGTTAGTGAAAAATATTTCTGCCCGAAAGGTCGATGAGAGAGAGGATAATCTATACATCGATTGAGTAGGGCAGTTGTTACGGGTTTTATAAAAAATGATGCGTTAAGTATTTACTAATTATATATCCAATGATGTTTATTAATTCTTTAAAGGTATTTGGTACATTTGCCGCAGTAGCGATAATAGTATTTTCATTATTGTACATTGTTGATTCGGTTGAAACCGAAACTCAAAATGAGATTGCCGTCAATTATAGTAGTAATGATAATT
>JBHELA010000045.1:0-13200 GCA_041859005.1 Ignavibacteria bacterium | reverse complement strand
CATAAGTAATATAAGTGAAAATAAATCACACAAAATAAGCTCTCCCTGCCGAAGGTCCTCCATCTTTTTGGGCGGATCATCCCCGCGTGCATTTGGCGGGGATCTAATCACGAAAATCCGTTCATTACTTAATCTTCTATCTTCTAACTTTTTCACCTTCTAACTTACTCACTGCTCTTAAATCACTTTCTCACTTTCTAACTTTCTCACTTCTTCACTGCTCTTGTAGAATGCTCTTATCAATAAAAAAATCTCTTCTCTGCGCCCGAGTCGCAGATTCGCCGTCTTGTTGGGCGGACGCACTCTGCGGTTAAAATATTCTATTTCTAATCTGTGTAAATCATATTCTTTCTGTGTAAATCAGTGTGCCAAGCTCTTCTTCATTTCTCACAACCCTATTTAGAGCGCAAGGAGAGCGCAAGGTAAGCCCATCTAAACCCTAATCAGAAATTTCCAAAAATGTTGTGATTAATAGTAGTAGGGCATGTATTAGTTCATCGTTCATAGATTCCATTAATGCATCATTCTACTATTATATGCAAACAAAAACCAAAATTTTGCCATGAAATAATTGAGAAAATTTTTTGCATGACCACTTTATACGTAAAACACTCAAAAATCAAAGGGGTAAAAATTTTTGCATAAGAAATAACGTCACAATTTCCAAAAAGAATTGCATATACATAATATGAGGGGGTATTAAAGATGGCGGATCAAATTATTACTTTTTATTTTGTCATCCCCTCATACGCGTTCTTTGCGTCCGCCGTGGTGGATTTTAGGAGGGGATCTAATCGTGGCTCTCCACCCTCAATAACTAACAATCATCAACTATCAACTTTTAACTAACAACTAAAAACTAATTTTTTATATTTTGTCATTCCAGTATGTTTGTAGCTGGAATCCAGGAATGGAACTACTCTCTTAATCTATCTTGTTCTTTTTTTCCAACAACCAACAACTAACAACTATTGATTAATACTCGTCACTTTTCACTGTTTTTATCATCCATCAACCAACAACTAACAACTATTGATTAATACTCGTCACTTTTCACTGTTTTTAACATCTAACAACCATCAACTAAAAACTATCAACTAATTAGGGATTCCATGTCGGTAGGTAAAAGGTACACAACAAACAGAATCCCTTTAGGGATTCCATGTCGGTAGGTAATAGGAACAACCTAAACAGAATCCCTTTAGGGGTTCCATGTCTGTAGGTACAAGGTATTCAACAAACAGAATCCCTTTGGGGATTCCATGTTTATAGAACAGGGGGAACAAATCAAAAACATCCATACCCCCCAAAGCGTTTCAAAAATACACCCTATTCATATATTTATAAATGTTTATATACAAAAAATATGCTTATATTTACAGATTACTCATTTATTACAAACTAAATGAAAAAATCTTCAGGACAGCTTGTTTGCCAGTATCTTGAAAAGGTTTCTCGCTCTGCAATAGAAAAACATCAGGATATCATAAAGCAGTTTATCAGAAAAAGGCATGGTATATATGCTTTATACAAAAATGACAGGCTTGTTTACGTAGGCTTAGCGACAAATCTTAAATCCCGGCTTTCTACACATCTCCGCGACAGGCATGCTAAAACATGGAACAGATTCAGTGTTTACATAACGATAGATTTCAACAAACTAAAAGAACTTGAATCTCTTTCGCTGCGAATTGCCAGCCCGAGTAATAACAAACAAACAGGAAGGTTCCCAAAAGCAGAAGATTTAAAAAGGAAATTCAGGAAACACATTCAGGCAAAACAAAAGAAAGAACTCTATTACATATTCGACGATAAAAAGCAAGAGGTTGTTAAGAAGTCTGTAAAAAATGTTAAAGGTAAAATTACAGTGCTAAGCAAATATTTGACCCGTTCAATCAGAATAAAACTTATATCAGGAAGCAAAACCTACAATGCACAAGTACGGAAAGATGGTTTCATAGTCATAAACAAAACGCAGTTTAAATCTCCTTCAGCCGCCGCTAAACACATTCTCAAATATCCAGTTGACGGCTGGCATAAATGGAAATATCAAAGGTCACCCGGTGAGTGGGTTCCAATAGATAAACTTAGAAAATAAAAGAATATAGACACAGACGAATAAAATGTTAACTATTTTTGATCTCATTGAAAAGAAAACTGAATCCTGGATTTCGCAGGAAAAGAAAAACAATAGATCCGCAATTGGTTCTTTAGTTAATTACATTAATTCTAAGAATAAACTACGTGAACCTCAGCTAAAGGCTATTGAAGTTTATCTCTGGATTAAGTTTGTAGGTAATAATCAAAAACTCTCTGAAATCGTCAAGCAAGGTTTGCTCTATGATGATGAAAAAGCGAAAGAATATAATTACTATCAAAATTTTACAAATAATTATGTCACTCAATTCCTTAATCAATTCTGTCAGGATAACGACTTAAAAAACTTGCAGGATTTTCTTTTAAATGACCCGCAAGGAATTGAGCACGATTGGAATGTTGTCTTAGAAGAACTCCTGCACAATTTCGATTACCCAAATTATCTTTTCAGTCTTCCAATGGGTGCAGGTAAAACATTCCTGATGGCTGCCTTTATTTACATAGATTTATATTTTGCACTTATCAATAGATCAGATACTCGTTTTGCACACAATTTTGTCGTGTTTGCTCCTTCAGCAGCAAAGACTGCTATACTTCCGTCTCTGCAAACTATTAAAAACTTTGACCCTTCATGGGTTCTTCCCGTACAGGAAGCCGAACGTCTTAAAAGAATTGTAGTCATTGAAATTCTCGATAGCCTTAGCTCAAAACGCAAAGACAAACTTCACGGTAACAATCCTAACCTTGAAAAAGTAAATCGCATTACTCAAACTAAAGATTTTGGTTTAGTCTTCATCACAAACGCTGAAAAAGTTATTCTTGAAAGATTTGATGACGACCAAAAATTAAGTATTCTTACAGGTCAAATATTTATAGACGAGAAAGAAGTTGATGAAATTAAAAAGACAAACGAACTTAGAGAAAAGTTATCAAAGATTAAATCCTTGTCGGTTATTCTCGATGAAGTGCATCATACTTATGGTAAAACTGAAACCGGAGAGAAGAAACTCAGACAGGCTGTTAGTATTCTTAATCAGCATAACAACGTTGTTTCTGTCCTTGGTCTTTCCGGCACTCCCTATGTCAAATCTAAAGTTAAAATTGGCAAGTCTGAAATCAAATTAAATCAAATTCAGGACATCGTTTATAATTATTCCCTTGCCGATGGTATCGGTAAGTTTCTTAAAATTCCCGTAGTTGAAAGTTTTTCTGTTAAAGAGGAAATATTTCTTAAAAATGCTCTTGATAAATTTTTCGCGGAATTCGATAAAACCTATTCCAATGGTACAAAGAGTAAAATCGTTTTCTATTGTCCTTCTATCAAAGTTCTTAATCAGGAAATCCTCCCCGTAATTCAGGCTTGGTATTCTGACCACAGGAAAACAAAGCAAGATGAAATATTTAAGTATTATTCCGATGTTAAAAAAGAAGATAAAATTTTCAAACTACCTAAAGATAGTCTTGCAGTCTTCAATAATCTTGATAAACCATATTCAGATAAGCGTGTTATTCTACTTGTTGCCATTGGAACAGAAGGTTGGGATTGTCGCAGTCTAACATCTGTAGTTCTCCCTCGTAAGGAAACAACTACAAATTTCGTTCTTCAAACAACTTGCCGTTGTTTAAGGGAGGTTGATGATGCTAAGAATGAAAAGGCTCTGATTTTTCTCGACACTTCTAACTACGATATTTTAAGTAATCAGTTAAAAGAAAATTACAATCTTTCTATCGCCGATTTAAGACCTCAATCTTACATGAACGTTCCTGTAACCGTAAGGAAACCTAAACTCGGAAAAGTGTCATACAATCAGGTTTATAAGAAGTTTACTATAATCCTAAAAAAGGATGTTAATCCCGTAGATGTCTTCACTAATTTTGATATTTCAAAATTTAAAAAGGCATATCCTTACGAATTATTAAAGAAAACGGCTAATATCGGAAAGAAAGGTTTAAGCAGTCAGGTTTCCGAAACCGTTAAAAATGAATACGATACTTTGCACTACTCCTTTCAGGATTTAGTTTATGATATTTCAAAATATTCTTATTTGAAGGTTTCTGAATTTGAAATCGTTACAAAATATTATAATTCAATTATTATTCTTTATTCTAAAATTAAAAAAGATGCAATCTGGTTCTCAAATCATACAACCGACAACATTATCCAATTAATGGTTAAATCCATCGTCGCTAACCTTATGCCCGATGTTCAGTATAAAACCGAAATCATAAATGAACCTGTGCATATCGAACTTCTCGAATGGAATATTAAAAAACCTGAAATATTTTTCGGTAACGGTAAATTCATTCCTCCTATTAATAAAAGAGATGTTGGTAAATTACAGCAGTTTCCAAATAGAATAACAGAAGAATTCGATTACTCCAAGCCCGATACACTCGATGTCAGTTTTAATTATATCCCTTACAGATTCGATTCCGATTTCGAAATATCTGCTATCAATGAAATGCTAAAACTTTCAGAACTCCGAAATCTCGAAGTTTATTTCAACGGCTACAAAGACGAACAACTCCAGAACTTTGTAATCAAAACCGATTCAGGGAATTACACACCCGATTTCCTCATTATCAAAAGAACACAGGGAAAGAAATATAAATCAAAAGATAATAAAGGCGAAATTGAAAAAATCCTAATAATCGAAACAAAAGGTAAGACCTATTACGAGGATTTCAAGCAGAAGGAAAAGTTTATTAATTCTACATTCTTGAAACACAATAAAAATTTCCTTTTCAAGTGCTTCGTTGATGAAGATAGAAACGATTTCACATTTCACCTAAAAGAATTGAAAAGTTTAATAAATGAATTATGAAAAAACCTATAACATATAACATCTCACCCGCAAAAGGACAGGCTCTTTTAAACTTTGAAGGCAGAAGATATCCCGATACCGTCGAACTATTCGAAACTCAATTAATAGAAGAAGTACGTCCAGCGAAAGAAGCCAAGCTATTCAAAAAAGACAAACAGACAAACCTAAATCCGGATTTCAGAAATCTTCTCATTCATGGTGATTGTCTTTCAGCCTGCGCTTATTTAAAGTCAAAAGATATTAAAGTTGATTTAGTATATATAGACCCACCTTTTGCGAGCGGTGCTAATTATTCAAAGAAAATATTTTTGCGGAATGGTGGTTCTCTTAATTTTGGTAACGACAATAACGTAATTGGTGAAGAAATAATGTACGGCGATATCTGGCAAAAAGAAGACTATCTTAACTGGTTTTATGAAAGATTACTAGCAATTAATTCAGTATTAAGTGAAACCGGAAGTATTTTTGTTCATCTTGATTGGCATATAGGTCATTATGTCAAATTGTTGCTTGATGAGATTTTTGGTGAGGCGTGTTTTGTAAATGAAGTTGTTTGGTATTATCCTGATAATTTTCAAGGTAATGTTAAGGGTTTTGCGACAAATCATAATTCTATTTATTGGTATTCAAAAAATAGCGAGGATTATATTGCAAATAAAGTTATGATAGATCTTGGCAAAGTTGTAAAGAGAGATAAGCGAGTGTGGTCTAAAGATGAACAAAAGTTGGTTTCCGGAAGAGATGAAAATGGTAAAATTATTTATGAAGACTATACAACGAAAAAAGCAGATGATGTATGGACGATTGGTCAAAGTTCAACAACTAAAGAAAAAAGTTCAGAGTATTTGGGTTATAATACTCAAAAGCCAGAAGAATTACTAAGAAGAGTAATTATGGCATCTTCAAAAGAAAATATGATTATAGCAGATTATTTTTCAGGAAGTGGTGTAACAGCAAAAGTTGCGAATGATTTGAATAGGAAATTCATTGCTTGTGATATAGGTATCAATGCAGTCCAGACTTCCCGTGATAGTCTAATCGAAGCAAAAGCCGAATTTGATATCCTCAAAATAAATGACGGTGTCCGTCTCTTCAGAAATCCTGCACAAACAACAGCAAAGATATTCAGTCTTATAGATGGTTTCAAAAATAAATCCGAACTTGATTTAGGTGATTTCTGGGATGGTGGTATAATCAACAAAAAGGGTAATTATACACCTGTTAAGTCTATTGGTATTCACGAAAAACTTTCAAAAGAACTTATAGACGTTATTCTCGAACAGGTCTATCAAATTGACGATGAAGTCGAAGGCGTTAAAATTATCTATGCTCACAAAGATTTTGATGTTAGCCAAAACTATATCAACAAAGAAATCAACAAAGTCGGAAAAACCGATTTAAGAGTCGAACTTATTTACCTCGACGAACTTCTCGGTCAAAAGGCAGATGTATTATTCACTCCCGATACAGCCGAAATCAGCATCAAAAAAGACAGCTCAAAATTCAAAGTCGAAATAGAAAATTATTTCAGCAGTTACCTCAAAAACAAAATTGATGACTTCAACGCAAAGAAAGTAAAGAAATCAAAACAAACTGCCATAGAAGAAACCGACGACGAAGAAACCGAACCAAAAGAAAAGTTCAAACCAATTAAAATCAGCGACAAAGGACTCGAACTCATCGAATCCGTCCAGTTCGATACAACACTACGCAAAGACAACGTATGGATTAGCAACCCCGACCTCGAAGACAAAGCAAAGATAAAGGAAAAGATAAAAGGAAAGTACACACTATCAACAAACAAATTCAAAATTAAAATACGTAACATCGCGGGCGATGAAATAATCATCGATAGCTCTGAATTATAAAAAATCTTTTTAATAATTAAAAATTAATCTAATAAAATGAATGTTATCGGTATAAGAGTTACACCTAAAAAGATAATTTATGCTTTATTGGATATAGAGTCAAAAAATGTAGTAAATGTTGATTTTCTAAAGATACCCCAATCACTTAGTATTCCTGAGCAACTATGTTTTATTCGTACTAACTTCATTGATTTATTTAGAGAATATAATATTAAAAAAGCGGGAATAAGAGAAACAGAATCGTTTGCGGGAGGTTGTGATTTAAATAGAATTAGAATCGAAAGTGTTTTACAAGAGATGTTATCTGATATACCGCTTGATTCTTATTATGTTGGTCAAATAGCAACAATCACTAGTCGATTAGGGATAAAGAAAGAAGATTTCAAAAAATACAGAGATAATGAAATTGATTTAAAATGGTTTGAAAATTGGAAGAAGCATAGTAAAGAAGAAAGAGAAGCATTATTAACTGCTTTAGGAGCCGGAAAATGATAATACCTTATAACAAAGCTGAAATTGTATTTGAGATAATAAATGAGATTGGTCACGATGGTAAGAATTCAAAAGTGTATATAGCACATGATAAACAATTAGATGCTGATTTAGCCATAAAGAAAATCGAAATAAATGATTTCAAAAACATTGATGATTATTTTAATGAAGCTAAAATATTATATTTAAGCTCTCATAAAAATGTTGTTGATGTAAAATACGCATGCAAGGATAATGATCATATCTATATTGCAATGCCTTATTATTCAAAGGGCTCTATAAAGCAACTAATGCATAAAAGATTTTTAAGTGTAAGGGAAATCGTTAGATATTCATTACAAATTATTACTGGCTTACATAATATTCATGCAAAAAAATTGATCCATTTTGATATAAAACCTGACAATATTTTACTTTCTGATAATAACGAATCTTTAATTGCTGATTTTGGTCTTGCAAAACCTACAAATCTTAGTGGTATTGCAGGACAAGATAGATTATATTTTAAACAAAAGCCACCTGAAGCATTTGAATATGACCATTTTGATTTTAGATACGATATATACCAATTAGGAATTACATTATATCGTATGTGCAATGGCAGTGATTATTTTGATTCATTAATTAAAAAATATATTAATGCTGATTTAACCATAAAAAGAGATGAATTTAAATACGACTGCAAGAACGGTAGATTTCCTGATAGAAATTACTTTTTGGCTCATATCCCTGTTAAACTTAGAAAGGTTATTAATAAATGCATAGATATTAATCCTGATAAAAGATATTCTTCTGTATTAGAGATTGCTAATGATCTAGCTGATTTTGAAGGAAATATTTTGGATTGGGAATATTCGAAAGATAATAATAAAGAATCTTGGTGTAAGAACTTGGATGATAAGAAAATTGTTATAGAGTTAGACAATACAAGTAATTTGAATTCAAGAAAAGAATATTCATCTAATCGAATAGAAAAAATACACAAATACTGTCAAAACAATTTTGATCCTAAAAACTTATTTGAAATTTTTGAGTCCTATTAAATTATGAATAAATATTCAAACAATAAGAAAACCTACATTAAAAGAGAAAATGTATCAGGTGTAGATATTAAGAAAAGCTTTAAATCAAAATTAAGATCTTGCAATATAAAACCAATAGGTGATAGCATAAGAATAGATATTATAGAATCTAATTGGTATTCAACAATGAAAAATCTGAAAGTTAAATAAAATAATTATCCAGATTGAAAATACCTCTATTAAAGTCAGTTTCTGATATACCAACAAGAGAAATAAAGTTACACACTCGCACAGGCAGAGATATTGAAAATATTCAATGTATTGGAGTATCTCAATATTTTAGAAATCAATTTGAAGATTTCAATAAGAAATGGAGTCATTTGGAAAATCGAACAAATTTTTCTGGAATCTATAACTGTCATGGATTGACATTTGCTTCAAGGCGCACGTGTATTAATAAAGACGAACTAATTCCTATTATTATCAAAGATGATGATTATCAAATTATTTCAAGAGATAAAGTTTGTGAGGGTGATATAATAATTTATAAACAAGAAGGGAAATGCATTCATTCTGGAATTATCGTTGGTAAACCAAATGGTTTAAATGCTGCAAAAGTTCTTAGCAAATGTGGTTGTTATGGAGAATATATTCATGATGAAAATGATAGAATTTATAGTTATGATTTAATAGAATATTACAGAATAAATGATGAAGATACTGGACTTAGTTGATTTTGACGAATTGCGCTATAATTTTCTTGTTTCGAATACTACTGGATATTTATTTAAATCAATTTATACATCGCAATCAGTAATTGGTTTGCTTAATTGTAAACTAGATAATTTAATTGAAGCTATCGAAGAAGAGCACAATAATTTAGAAGAATTTGAACTCTACTTGCTTTTGTTAGTTTTATTGGTTGCAATCGGAAGGAAAGATATGGAAGTTGCTAAACCATATTTCGATCACTGCATAAATAATAATGTACTTTATGTCAAACAATTATATTTTGATTTTAGGAATTATAATACACATACGACTATATTAGAATTCGATTTTATATTAAATACAAATTTTTGTGATAATAATACTAATGATATCACAAAAGAGGAATATAAACCAAAAATATTAACAAAAAGCAATAATTATGAAAGCAATTAATATTTATCTATCTGAAAATGCTGTTGTTGATGCCCAAGAAGGGAAACTATCACTAATCAATATAGTCGATAATATTTCTAGCATATCTTATCCATTATTTTTACCTACACTTGCGATAACTTGTGTTACTGAGAAGGATAGTGTAACGGATGATTTTGAATGTATTATTAAATGCAATTTAAATGAGTCTGAGATACAAAAATTCCCTTTTAAATTTTCTTTTCGTGGTTCAAACAGAGCAAGGACAATTCTGAAAATTAATGGCTTTATATTCCCTTCTCCAGGTATCTACAAATTCAATCTATGTTTAAATGATAAAACACTAATTTCATCTATTATTGACGCTCGGTTAAAAGAAAATATTATAACAAAAGACGTATAGATTTATTATTTTTTAATTATTATTTCCGTTTGCTTTTGCCTGTAAATTCTTAAACCAACTTTTTCAGGTACTATTAAATCTATTAAATAGTATCTTTTAATTGCCCTTTTTTGTCTTTGGTTTTATTCTAATATCTTTAAAACACAATATCTTCAAAATATTTCATAAATTTAATTGTACTATTTTTTATGTTGTATAATAGCAATATTAATCTATATATAATGTTTGATTTAAATTCTATTTCTGATATATTTGTATAGTCTACTTAATAAAAATATGATATTAAATGAATACTTTCCCCTTATATTTTGATATAAAAAAGATTAAAAAGCATTTCAATAAACTGAAAAATATTGATGATAAAGCGGATTTTATTAATTATCATTTTTCAGTATTGGATGATATTTTCAATCATGAATCTGAAGATGACATCAAAAAGTTCATCGATAAATATAATCTTATTGAGAATATGCCATTAAATCAAGAAATAATATTTTTATATAATTCTAAAGTTGTTTGCTCTTTGTGGCTTTTTCATATCATAAAATTCAAAAGTAAGATTTATAGTGATATACAAAGAGAATTACTTATTCTTTTTCATAATTTAAAAAACCTGAACTGTCCAATATCTCATCTGAAATTTGCCTTTGATGAAGGAAACAGCTTTTCGTTAAAAATAAGTGACATAGATAAAACAATAAAAACTATCGGTGATGATGAAAAGGCACATACTTGGGTATCTGAAATGTATTATAATATTAGACACATGGTTGTTTGCTTTTATCCTTCACATTTCAGATTATTAAAAAAGAAATTTAGTTGTGAAAGAACTTATCATCGCAATAAAAAAATAATTACTATAAAGTCACGAGGATTATCTTTAAGGAGATTTAATTTAAGATTATACTTAAGAAATGAGCTTACATTTTATTTGAAAATTCATTTAAATGAATATAATTTTAATATTGCATTAAATAATGCACGGGAAAAATATCCGGATAAGTTTGTTGATGATAAAGATAAATATCCTCTTTTGGATTATGATTACGATCATATACAAAAATATTCAAATGAAATATTTAAATCTATAGAAGAAAAATCGACATATTTCCTTTACATAATTAATTACTACGAAAAAGCAATCATCAAAGATGAATATATTCCGGAAGAAGCATCTTTGTGTATTTATAATTTAAGGAAGGAACTTGATAATTATAAAGAGTTGATTAACTTAAAATATTTGAAAAATAGTGTTCGTATCATTTCACCTCTTGAAGAGCAACTTAGAATTTTAAATATTATCAATACTTCCATTGTAAAAAAACATAAAATGTTTTCTTTTGAAGCAAAGAAACCTATTATACCAAAATCAAAAGAAGACACATTTCTTATTAGACATTATTTTGATATAGCTAAAAAATATGGTGATGTTCCTATGTTAAAACATCTAGTGACAAATGATTTTAGTAAATCATTCTGGAGTAAAAAGTATAATGATATATTCTTCTTAACGAAAATTTATACGGAAATTGAAACTAAGTTGGAAGATGGGAAAATAAATGAAACAACCCGTGATTTATTAATAAAACTAAAAAATGATATTAATTCTCGAATTCCAAAGGCTCAGGAAAAAGCACGCAAAAAAGCAGCAACCAAATCCTCAAAACAAAATTCTGTTGATGATGATTACGAAGATGAAAATGCATACGACAGAAGTCAGTTCCACGACAAATCACCGGATGAATAATTGAAACTTTTTGTAAACCTCCAAAATCTATAAACTACTGTTATTATAGTTACCTAATTAATAATTCCCCCCAATAAATTTCTGTAATATTGAAACCATTGCGTAGGTTAAAAGACCTATGCAAAAACAGAAACTCAAAATATCGAATTCAAACAACGGAAAAGCTGACAGTTTATCTATACTTCTCGCAGGAGCAATCGTAAAGCTGTTTAAAGTATTCATTTCTTTCGATGAAAATAGCCTTTCTCGATTGCTTCTCGATCGTTTCTCGATTGCTTCTCGATCGTTTCTCGATTGCTCCTCGATTGCCGCTCGATGTAAGCTCAATGAAGGCTCAATGAAAGCTCGATTGAACAATTCAGATTCTATTCCGGAATATCTTTCAGTAGTACCCATGGGTTATTTTAAAATGGTACCTCAATACATGCCACGTGCTCCCGACTGAGGAATCTATTCAAGTAATTTGTAATAACTATTTTCTATAACCTTTTAAACCATTGAAATAAAATGGCTAATATATCAAATGAACTAACAGGAAGAGCCAGCGGAAAAGTAGGTAACCTTGTTTACCGGATTACCAACGGCATAACTTCACTTTGCTCGGCTCCGCTGAAACAGAAGCCGGCAACAGACCCCGCAGTGATTTCAAGACGCAACAAATTCAGGACGGTGCTGAGACTTGCATCTTCAATGAACAGAATTGCGCCCTTGAAAACTCTGTGGAAAAATACGGAGGTTTACGGTGTCAAAGCAACTCTGAGCGCCTTTAGCAGGATGATTAAAAAGAATTATCCCTACGTCTCGGAGTATGGACTCTTAGATGGTGTCTATCTTGGACCATCTTTCGGGTTCAACATCACAACCACGGATGTTTCACTTTCGGATTCTGCCATAGACGTGGCAATTGATCCTATCGGTAATGATGAAAATATTGATACAGCGGTCGAAAAGTTTATCTCGCTCGCCTGCGTACTTTTTCTATCTGACCCGGTGGATACAAACCTGCCCGTCTATGAATTCTATCAGGGGTTATCCGGTAACGTTGTGCTGAACCTTGCAAATCCTTTAAGCTTCTCTATTGCTATAAAGGGTGACGTGCAGGAAATGTACAATGCTTATGATACAAGGAAGGCATTCCTTGTTTTGATTACCACCGATGCTCTGGGAAATCCGGTGCATTATACGCAGACATTCGTAAGCGTTTAATCTGATTGAATGATGAAAAAGATGCTGAAAGAATTCATGAACATAAATGCAAAGCACGGAGGAATATCGTCCGCGATAAAATCTCCCAAACTTAAAACAACATGCAGGATTAATTCGCCGTCTGATGTTTGCCGTGCAGGATTTAAGAATATTTTTACAGTAAGAATATCATGGGATAAAATATGCACATACTTCAGCGTCTTATTCGTAACTAAGTCAGATTTAAACAAAAACTTTGCCCGCGGCTCTGGAATAAGGCTGCGGGCTCTATTAAACAAATCGTGCAAAGGCACGGAAATATTTTTTAAACATTTAAATATAAAGGATAAAATATAATGGCACGTTTAACATCATCCGGAAATCTCAGCGGTAAATGCGGAGATTTTGTTTACAGAAA